>JAAUPO010000460.1 GCA_012033095.1 Synechococcaceae cyanobacterium RL_1_2
TAAGAAGAGTTTCAGGTTTAAATGATGATAGACCCTAGCCACTAGGTAATAAGGATAATTCAGAGGCAGCTTTTGAGGGCTGATTATCGGCTTTATTGAAAGTCAATTGGGTGCCATCCCAATCCACTAGCACTTTATCCCCTGGGTTATAGTAACTTTCAAGGATTTTGGTCGCGATCGGGTTTTCCAATTCTTTTTGGATGGCTCGTTTAATCGGTCGTGCGCCAAAGCTAGGGTCATACCCCACATCGATGATGTAATCTTGGGCAGCGGGAGTTAACGCGATCGTTAAATTTTGATCGGATAATAATGCTTCTAGGCGTTTAAGTTGGAGATGTAGAATTTGGCCTAATTGTTGTCGTTTGAGGCTATCAAAAATAATCAAGTCATCAATCCGATTTAAAAATTCCGGTCTAAAATGTTGGCGCAACGCCCCAGTAACCTTTGGCCTAATCTCTTCTTCTTTGTCTAACTGCAAAATATATTCACTGCCGATGTTACTGGTCATCACAATAATGGCATTGCGGAAGTCCACCACCCGGCCATGGGAATCGGTAATGCGGCCATCGTCTAAGACTTGCAACAGAATATTAAAAACATCCCGGTGGGCTTTTTCCACTTCATCTAATAACACAACGGAATAGGGCCGACGACGTACCGCCTCCGATAATTGGCCCCCTTCTTCATAGCCCACATATCCTGGAGGGGCCCCCACTAACCGGGAAACAGCATGTTTTTCCATGTATTCCGACATATCCAGACGCACCATGGCATCTTCACTATCGAATAGAAATTTTGCTAAGGCTCGAGCTAATTCCGTTTTGCCAACACCGGTAGGCCCCATAAACAGAAAAGAACCAATGGGCCGACTAGGATCTTTCATCCCAGCCCTTGCCCGACGAATGGCAGCAGATACGGCTTCCACCGCTTCTCCTTGGCCAATGACCCGATCGTGGAGATGGGATTCTAAACTAAGGAGTTTTTGTTTTTCGGATTCCAATAAGCTATTAACGGGAATGCCTGTCCAACGGGCAACGATTTCGGCAATGTCTTCATCGGTAACATTTTCCTTAAGCAGGCCATCCCCTTGGGACTGGAGTTCGATCAGTTCTGTTTCTTTTTCCTCTAAACTGCGCTGTAACATGCCTAACTTCTCGTATTTAAGTTTGGCGGCGGTGTTGAGATCGTAATTGCGCTCTGCTTTATCCACCTGAAGACGAATTTGCTCTTCTTCTTCTTTGAGGGCGTTGATCTCGTTGAGTAATTGTTTTTCTTTTTCCCATTGGCTAGTAAAAGTTTGTTGTTTGATTTCTAGCTCGGTGATTTCTTGTTCGATGGTGCTAACCCGATCGCTGGATTCCCCTTCTAAGGAAAGCCGCTCCATTTGTAGTTGCATTAATCGGCGATCGATATTTTCTAGCTCGGTGGGTTTGGAGGTGATCTCCATTTTCAATTTTGCTGCGGCTTCGTCCACCAGATCGATCGCTTTATCGGGTAAAAATCGATCGGTGATGTAGCGATCGCTCAATTTGGCGGCGGCCACTAAAGCCGAGTCCATAATTTTGACCCCATGGTGAACTTCGTAGCGTTCCTTTAAGCCCCGTAAGATAGAAATGGTATCCTCAACGGAAGGTTGGGGGACATAAACCTGTTGAAAACGACGTTCTAGGGCGGGATCTTTTTCAATATGGTTACGATATTCATCTAGGGTGGAGGCCCCAATACACCGTAACTCTCCGCGAGCTAACATGGGTTTGAGCAGGTTGCCGGCATCCATGGCTCCTCCTTCCCGCGCTCCTGCCCCCACAACGGTGTGGAGTTCGTCGATAAACAACACAATTTGGCCATCGGAGTCCGTAACTTCCTTGAGGACATTGCGCAACCGTTCTTCAAATTGTCCCCGATATTTGGCTCCGGCAATCATACTCCCCATATCGAGGGAGATTAACCGACGGTTTTTTAAGGATTCGGGTACGTCGCCGTTAACAATACGTTGGGCTAGGGCTTCTGCGATCGCGGTTTTTCCAACTCCTGGCTCGCCGATGAGCACCGGATTATTTTTGGAACGACGGGAGAGAACCTGGATGACCCGCCGAATTTGATCATCTCGACCGATCACCGGATCTAATTTACCAATACGGGCTTGCTCCGTCAGATCCCGGCCAAATTTATCCAGGGCTTCATAGTTTTCCTCTTGGTTTGGTTTAGTTACTTTCTGAGAACCCCTTACTTCCTTAATCTTAGCTTCTAAATCCTGGGGATCCACGTTAAAGCCTTTAAGGGTACGCCGTCCTAAGCGTTCATCCTCCGCAAAGCCCAATAGCAAATGTTCCACAGAAATAAAATCATCTTCCCAACTTTGACGGGCCGCCTCAGCGCGATCGAGGAGCAGATCTAACCCCCGCCCCAAATAAAGGTTATCCACCTTATACATTTTGGTTTGACGATTGAGAAAGATTTCAATTTGCTGTTGCAAACGACTCGGCTCAATCTCAGTTTTGGTCAAAATGGTATTAGCTAAACCTTTTTGCTCCAGTAAAGATAAAATTAAATGCTCTACTTCCAGATTTTCATTTTTGTAGCGCCGGGCAATTTCTTGGGATTTTACGATCGCGTCCCAAGCTTGTTCTGTAAATTTACTGGAGTCGGTAGGTTGCATATCCTCCTGGAAGTGGTGATTAATGCTAGGGTTAACCCACCCATTATAACAATACCCCTGGCCCTGCCCGGTGTATTCAACTAAGCAAAAAGCCTAAAAAAATAGGGTCTTGCGGAATTCTTTGTTTAATGGAGCACTAAATCAAAAACTCGCTGGTTTTACAGAGCTTGTTTAAACAATATAGTCCATTGGATTTAGTGTGGGATTTTTGCTCCTTGCCATAGGCTAATGTCAGCACTATTTATTTCCCATAATTATTCCAAAAGACTATAGGTTTGCGGGGATCTGGAAATACAAGCGATCGCCCTATTGCCTGATCCATGGGAGCATTAGCTGCAACCCTTAAAGCCATGAATGGTCTTGTCAGGATGTGACAATAATGATCCAATGATCTTAAATAATGATCTTACCTATTTAGACAATAGAGCGATCGCCAACAGGATGGCCTTCAACGTTTTATGGAGACCTCAACCATGGAAATTGAGCCATTATCAAGGCCAGTCCACATCAAATTTAACAGGACTTACGCAAAAATTTCGATTCTGTCCTAGGAACCATAATGTTTGGGGACAATATAGTCAATTT
>JAAUPO010000461.1 GCA_012033095.1 Synechococcaceae cyanobacterium RL_1_2
CTCTTACTCGCTAAGAATTTTGTTTGAAAAGCCCCCCTTGCTCCCCCCACGTCTGGGGGAAAATCACCTAAATTTTTAAGCAATAAAGTTCGCCAAATTGGGGGATTTAGGGGGCGACTCCACAACATTTGATACTTTTCAAACACGTTTTAAGGATTTCAGTTTCAAACTATATTTTTTGAACCTGGCTCAGGATCAACGTTTTAACGCTAATGGATGACATGCCCTAGGTTAATTTGCTTCAATTTGGTTTGTAGGGATGTAGGTGATTAGCCACGATCGCCGGGGTAAAAGTGAAACACCCCAGCCTCGTCAAAACTAAACAGATTTATGGTGTTAGTTTGATGTCCTTTGGATAGAGTGAATTTTGATTAGTGATTAATTAGTGATTAATTAGTTAATTGTAATTATTTAAGAGTTTAGAAACGTCTAGAACTCAACGTTAGTCCATAGTTTTTGACTAAGAAAAAGTTGTATAAATAGTAGCAAAGTAGAAGCAGGTGAAAAATTGACTCAACAGAATGCCCCCATTACCAGCATTTCCCGTACCGAGTTAAGAGAGTTGGTAAGAAGCCAACTAGGTCTTTTACTTGAGCAAAAAAATTTTGAGGGGGTAAAAACCTTACTCGTACCAGTACAACCTGTTGATATTGCAGAAGCCATTGAGGGTCTAGATGAGTCGATGCAGGCGATCGCGTTTCGTTTACTTTCTAAGGCCGAAGCGATCGAAGTCTATGAAAACCTTGATACTTCTGTGCAGCAAAAATTAATTGAGGAGTTCAAACGCCAAGAAGTTCTCGATATTGTTGACAAAATGTCCCCGGACGATCGGGCCCGTTTATTTGATGAATTACCCGCTAAAATCGTTCGCCGGGTAGTATCTCAACTTAGTCCCAATGAACGGCAAGCCACCTCTTTGCTGTTAGGTTACGAAGAATATACCGCCGGTCGCATTATGACCCCAGAGTATATTTCTTTGCGGGAAGAACTAACGGTGGCCCAAACCCTCAATCAAATTAGAAATTTAGCCAATGCCTCCGAAGTTGTTTATTATCTCTACGTAACCGACAATTCCCGACGGCTAACGGGAATTTTATCCTTAAGAAATTTGGTGATCGCAGACCCCGATACGATCATTGGGGACATTATGACTAGGGATGTGGTGTCGGTGTTTACGGGCACCGATCAAGAAGAAGTCGCCCGCACGATCCAGCGTTATGACTTGCTTGCCCTTCCTGTGGTGGACTTAGAGCATCGCTTAGTCGGAGTTGTGACCGTAGATGATATTTTAGACATCCTAGAACAGGAAATTACGGAGGATATCTATGCCCTAGGGGGGGTGCAATCTAGTGGGGATAATTATTTTCAGACTAATTTATTAACCGTAGCTAGAAAAAGAGTGGTGTGGCTATTGGTGTTGCTGGGGACAAACACCTTAACCGGTGGCATTATTAGTTCCCAAGAAAGTTTATTACAAGAATACGTAGCCTTAGCGGCTTTTATTCCTCTACTAACTGGCACAGGGGGCAATGTGGGGGCTCAATCTTCTACGGTGGTAATTCGGGGTTTAAATACTGATGAATTAAATAATATGGGCACTTCCAAAGTGATCTTGCGAGAAGCTTTAGCGGGGATTTTACTGGGTTTAATTTTGGGTAGCCTCGCCACTGTTTGGGCCTATTTACTCAAAAATGATTGGGCGGTATCGATCTCCGTGGGGGCAAGCTTAGTATTGATTGCGGTACTTGCGTCGGTGGCGGGTTCTTCTTTGCCTTTTTTATTCCGCAAGTTCGGTCTTGATCCGGCTCTGATGTCCGCGCCCTTTATTACTACCGCCGTTGATGTGTTAGGGGTACTGATTTATTTTAATATTGCTCGTTTTATTTTGATTTCTTCCTAAAGGTGATGCTGCGATCGCAAACAACGACTTTAAATGGGGTTTGGTGTCAGCTTGGCCCATGGGCGATCGCGGTTAACCCTGGCGATGATAACCAATAGCAAACATCAAACCCCAGGGAAAAACCCCAGAAGAATGTTTCTGTTGCTAATAACCCATGGGCATAGAAGGAGCAGAAGATGGATCCTCGGTGGTAGCAGCGAGTTCTTTTTCCCGTTGTTGCTGTTGTAACGTCAGTTCCTCTTCACTTACGGGTTGTAAAAATAACGTGTTATTTTCGTTGGCCCGAACCAATCCCCCCTCACCGGACTCGGCCTGTTCAGCCAATCTATTCGTAACCAAGCTATTATTGGTCGTTAACTCCCGCTCGCTTCGTTGTAAAGACTGTAATTCCTGATAGCTTTGATTCCAAATTTGCTGGGTATAAACACTCCACCCATACACCGCTAAGGTTCCAGAGATCAAAACAAAGGTGGCAAGGGTCGAAGTTTGGCCAATTAATTGCAGAAAATTTAGCCAAGGAGGATATTTGACCATAGCTTCGGGGGTAACAGCTAATGGCTCCGCTTTCCCCAATGGACGTTTGGAGCTACTAACTTTTGGTTGAGCAGCCGATTTAGTTTTAAGGGGACGTTGCTTTTTGTTGGTGGACTTTCTTGTTATCCTTCTCTGGGGATTAGCCATCACTGCAATATTGATCAAGATAATAGTTAATGTTTATGGTAACGGAATCTAAACCCAATCTTGATCCAATTTTGGCTCACTTTCTTCAGGATTGTTAACGTTAGTGTCTTTGGGGCTAGAAGCGGGGGGCTCAATTACTCGATAATTAGCATCGTAAACCCCATCTTCACTTGTGGTTTTTTTCTGTCGTGGCCCAGGACTCGATCGAGGCGGCTGATAATCATCTTCCTCAAAGGGATCTGGCCGGGAAGGAGGATTAATTTGGGTGGGTTGGACGGGGGGATTTTCAATGTCCCATTCGTCCCGGACGGGGGCACTACGACGAAAGGGAAATCTAGAGGGAGGACGATTATCCTCTAAATCTAGATCTGATATTGTTCCGACGGTGCCGAGGGGGAGTATCCATTGCAAGATAATACCAGCCACCAGCCCCGCCGTTGCTGACCCTACCAACAAGATCCCTAGGGGTAGGGTTAACATATTTTTTCCTAACCACACCACCGTTACCCCCATCGGATTTTGTAGAAGAATTAGGGTCGCTAGGGTTAACGCGATCGCGAGTATGATCAACCTTAAGGCTTTAAACAAGTGATTCTCCCCCATAACAACTATTATTATTTTATTCTTCTTTTTTCGGAATGCCCTGAAGTAGGCCAC
>JAAUPO010000462.1 GCA_012033095.1 Synechococcaceae cyanobacterium RL_1_2
TTCGCATTGGAATTATCTCGATCTAACAAAAGTTCCCTAATAATATCCGTAAAACCCACAATATGATTTAAAGGATTTTTAAGATCGTGGGCCACACTATAACTAAAAGATTCTAATTCCTGATTAACCTGTTCTAATTCCTGATTTTTTAACTCCAACGTTTTCTTAGAACGCAAAAGTTCCAGTTGATTATTAACCCGCATCAAAACTTCTGGTAACTGAAATGGCTTAGTAATATAATCACTCGCCCCCACTTCAAAGGCTTTAACCTTATCAAAAGTGTCATTTAATGCACTCAAAAAAATGATGGGAATATGGTTGGTACTAAGGTTTTTTTTAGTTCTTTACAAACTTCATACCCATCCATTTCTGGCATTTTAATATCCAACAAAATCAGATCAGGAGGATCTAATTTCACTGCTTGGATTGCCTGTTTTCCACTTAATACCCGACGCACATCATAATCCTGATCCGACAGCATGGTGAACAATAGCTGTAGGTTTTCAGGAATATCATCCACAATTAAAATATCCCCTTTACTAATGTGAGGAAAACTATCCATCTTGTTGTTGACCTACATTTACTAGTTCCGCTATTTTATCAAAAGCTAAGACATCCACTGTTTCTAAAATATATTTTTTTAAATTATCGTGATGTTTTGGGAATTTGTTGGGTTAAATTTACTTATCTGCTTTTCCCTGGCCGTTTAAAGCAAAATTAACTCATCTGTTTGATCCATTGACTAGGCATTAGTTTTACGGATTCCTTTAATTGTTCAATTTCATTTAAGCTAAATTGATTCGGATTATTTAATTTATTTTGATCTTGGATCTCTAAGCTTTCATAAAGATAACGAACATTTAAATATTGACTAATTTTGTTAAAAATAATTTCCTCTTTACACGGTTTACGAACAAAATCATTACAGCCAGAAGCTAAAATATCTTCCTTTTCCTCACTAAAAGCTGTAGCGGTTAAAGCGATAATAATGACCTTTTCCCTTGATGTCATTGTTTCTTTTTCCCGAATGATTTTGACCGATTCATAACCGTTCATCACTGGCATTTTCATATCCATCCAAATCAAATCAGGATGCCATTCCTCCCAAATATCAATAGCCTCCATCCCATCATTAGCCGATCGCAACTCAAACCCACGTTTTCTAAAATATCCAGCATTAATTTTTGATTTTCCTGGACATCTTCCACCACTAACAGCTTAAATTTAGGTTGATTTGGTTCCAGGCCAATCACCTGGCGATAGGACGGTTGCATGGGGCCAGATAAATTCTTCACCTCTTGGAGTTCCACCTGATAGATAAAAGTAGATCCTTGACCTAACACACTGGTAACCGTTAAATCCCCATTCATTAACCGAGCAAATTGACGACTGATGGATAGGCCTAACCCAGTCCCTTGAAAGGTTTGATCATGCTTATGACCCTGTTTGAAGGGATCAAAGATCGTGTGTTGGTCTTCTGCGGCGATCCCAATCCCCGTATCTTCCACTTCGATTCTGAAATGAAGTTGATTTTGGCTTGGGTTTTGATGGTTTATTTGTTTCATAATGCGAATTATTACGTGGCCCGCATGGGTAAATTTAATCGCATTACTCACTAAATTAAAAATAATTTGTCTTAATTTACTTTGATCCCCATAGACGTACTGGGGTAAAGTTGAGTCTTCTTCCACAATTAACTCCAGACCTTTACCTAAAGCCTTGATGCGAAATACTTCACGAATAGATTGTAGAAGTCGTTTGAGGTCAAAATTTTCTTCATTTAAGGTAACTTGACCTGCTTCAATGCGGGAAACCTCCAAGACATCGTTGATCAATGATAGAAGTTGTTCCCCACTGCGATTAATAATTTCCAAATATTCTTGTTGCCGATTAGAAAGGGATTTTTCCCGATTTAGAATTTGGGTATAACCTAAGATGGCATTGAGGGGAGTGCGTAGTTCATGGCTCATTTTTGCTAAAAACTCACCTTTAGCCTGGTTCGCGGTATTAGCTTTATGGATGGCCTGTTCTAGGATTTCTTTGGAAAATTAGAATATTCTAGGGCTGCTAACAAAACAAAATTTCTAAATTCCCCCCGCTGATTCAATTTCTAAGGGTTGCCACGGGAGGGATTTATTTTGAACGGTTTCTTGCCACAACTCAAAGGAAGTGCGGGGGCAAAGAGCTACGCGATCGCTCTGGTCCTCTACCTGCAAATTAGTTTGGGGATTCCCCGCCCAATTGACCACATGGCTTTGCTCAGCCCGAAACCAAATCACATGGTAGGACGTAGTCATTAAAAAGATAGAGACAGAAAGGATACCGCCCCCTACATGTTTATAGGCTTCGGCTTTAGGGTAAAGCTCGGCTAGGTTATTGGTCTGGAAAACTTCCTGGTGTTGTTTAACCAAAAAACCATTAACTAAATCCTTGACCTCCTCCCTGGTGGGGGTTTGGCCCATCAAACTAACATTATCTGCAAAACAAATAGCCACCCCATGGGTATGGAATAAATTCAACAACTGACTGGTGTTATTGCGTAATAAATCCCCTAAAAAAATGGGTTTTTTTAAAATTGTTGATTTTAATTGTTGTTGTAAATCGTTGATTTTGCTGCGGTATTGATGTAGTTCCCGCTCCGAGCACACTTGGATTTCAACGGATAGATATTGTCCTAAAAATTCACAAACTTGTCTCAAGCTAAAGTCAATATATTTGGGACTGTAGTGATGGCAGGCAATCAATCCCCATAGCTTATTGTCATTAACAATAGAAATGGACATGGAGGCTTGTCACCCATATTTTTAAATATTGCACATGGCAGGGGGACACACTTCTTAGACTAGCGTGGGTCAAGTTGAGGGGATCTTCAGACTCTGGGCCACAATGTGGCACTAGGGTAACTGGGTCATAATCCACATCAGGAATTAAACGTAGCCAATTTTTTTATAAAAAGTTCTGGCTTGGGGAGGAATGTCTAAATAGGGATAGTGCAAACCGAGGTATTGATCATAGCCGGAGCTAACTTCCTCTGCAATTACTTCCCCTGCTCCCTCAAATCCAAATCGATAAACTAACACGCGATCGAAGTCAGTGATTTTTTTGACTTCTTGGACGGTTTTTTCACACAGATCCAGTAAACTATCGGTTTGACGAATCCTTAATACGGATACTTCTAAGCCGTAATCAGCAAAATTTTGGGTTCTTTAATTTGACTCGATCGC
>JAAUPO010000463.1 GCA_012033095.1 Synechococcaceae cyanobacterium RL_1_2
ATGATCTATGGGGAATGGCTACCCGGTAGTTATCGTATCTGGGTTGGCTCTTACCAACCGGGCCAGCGTTTAGACTATACGATCCGGGTTACGGATCTGGGGAATTAGACCTGTCAGAAAAGCAGGAGAGCTAAGCTCCTGAGCCCATCCCATTCATGCTGTGCGGATTAGTCGATCGCGATCGCTGATCCGTGGTGAAGGCGATCGCATCCTGAGACAGCAGCCTTATCCCTTTTGTTATGCCATTAATGATTGCTTGGAGTATTACACTAAACTAATGACATTAATGGTTAGGGTAAAGATTGCATTATTCCTGTAACAGATCTAGGAAACTGATAGCCTAATCCGCTAATCTAGCTAAAGTCAACTCATTGCTAAGAAGGGAAATAAAACATCCATGTATAAGATCGGCTTACTAGGTTTAGGCACCGTTGGTACTGGTACTGCAAAAATTATCCTTAACCCCAATGGCCGCCATCCCCTACTACAGGAACTTACCATTGGTAAGATTGGGGTACGGACTTTAGATAAACCTAGGACGATCAATCTAGATCCCCATCTCTTCACCACCGATCTAGAAAGCATTGTTAACGATCCAGATATTGACATCGTTGTTGAGCTGATTGGGGGCACTGATCGGGCTAAAACTCTAGTCATGCAAGCGATCGCAACGGGCAAGCATGTGGTTACAGCCAATAAAGCCCTGATTGCGGCCCACGGAGATGCTATTTTCACGGCAGCAGCAGAAGCTGGAGTGTATGTCCTCTTTGAAGCCGCAGTGGGTGGGGGTATTCCTATTCTTAAGCCCCTAAAGCAATCCCTCAAAGTTAATCGCATTCAAAGTGTCATAGGCATCATTAATGGCACGACGAATTATATTTTGACGGAAATGGCGGAAAAAGGGAGTGATTTTAGTGATGTCTTAGCTGTGGCCCAGCAACTAGGTTATGCCGAAGCTGATCCTACTGCTGATGTGGGGGGAGGAGATGCCGCCGATAAAATTACAATTTTGACTTCCTTAGCTTTTGGCGGTCGGGTCAATCGTAGCGATGTCTATTGTGAAGGCATTACCCAAATCAGTGCCATGGACATTGATTATGCTAAGCAATTGGGTTTTGTCATTAAACTTCTCGCGATCGCTAGTCGAGTTGACCCCGATCGAGAAGAAGTGCAAGTAAGGGTACATCCCACCCTACTACCCAAACATCACCCCCTAGCTAGTGTAAATGGGGTTTATAACGCAATTTTAGTAGAGAGTGACCCCCTCGGCCAGGTCATGTTTTTTGGGCCAGGAGCTGGGGAAGGGGCTACAGCTAGCGCGGTTTTAGCTGACATTTTAAATATTCTCGCCTTACTAGAAAGTGGCGGTGACAATGCCCAACTGAATCCCCTATTAAGCGTTAACCATCAACATCATTGCCCCGTAGTTCCCCTCGCAGAACTAGAAACCCGTTTTTATGTGCGCTTTATTTGTGAAGACGTGCCAGGGGTCATTGGGAATCTGGGCACAGTGTTTGGAGCCCATCGGGTTAGTTTAGAATCCATTGTCCAACTCCAAATTAATCCCGATCGCCGAGCAGAAATTGTGGTCATTACCCACGATGTCAAAGAAAAGGACTTTCGCCAAGCCCTCAACGAAATCCAAGCCCTAGGGGTAATTGCGAAGGAACCGATCGTGTTGCGAGTACTACACAGCTAAGGAAATTAGCTGCTACCGTGGGGGTGATGGGGTTCCTCCCTCCATGGAGTAGAGCGGGGAAAGTTTAAAGTTCAATGTACTCCCCCTCCAACGGAAACAAGGGGTCTAAAACCCGCGCTGAATAGGGGAAAGAGTGCATGAACCTTATAAAAAAACGGGGGTTTCACTTTTGTAATGTTAAACAGATGATTTGGGATTAAGAAAACCTGAGTTGATCAAGATTTTGTCATAGGGCAAAAGGTCAAAGGCAAAAGGTCAAAGGTAAAAGGGATTACTTACTTGAAACTTTCAAAAAACAAAGATTTGTGGGGCTTAAATGTTGTTAAAGTTCGAGACAAATCAAAATATAGCTCCATGGGATTTCACCATGGTTGATCCTGTTGATCATAAATAGGACTTACGCACAAGTCCCCTAAATCCCGCAAATTTGGGGGACTTGGTTGAACGATTGTCCCCAAACATCATGGTTCCTAGGACAGGATCGAAATTTTTGCGTAAGTCCTGTACATAAGCGTTTGAGTCCTGAGAATGTGTTTGAAAAGCCCCCCTTGCCCCCCATTCTGGGGGAAATTATCTAAATTTTAAGCAATAAAGTTCGCCAAATTGGGGGATTTAGGGGGCGACTCCACAACATTTGATACTTTTCAAACACGTTCTTGGAAATGTCATGGTAGTTATGGCGATCGCTATAACTATTCGATATTGTTTGATTTTTTGATTGTTTGATAGCCATAGCCAGACAAGTTAAAATACCCTTTCTGTAAAACAGGACTTATCCCAAATCCGTAATGTAAATAAGTTAAAATGGAAAAATAAGGAGAGCAAAAAAATGGGAAAAGTAGCACAGCTATCAAATCACCTGAGTGCAGAAGAATTAAAAGAAAAATACATGAAAGGAACCGATAGGGTAGAAAAACGTAGATATCATATTCTGTGGCTAGTAAGCCAAAAATGGACAATCAAAAGAGCAGCAGAAGCAGTAGGGATAAGTTACGAATACGGACAACAAATAGTCAGACGATATAATCGAACAGGGATAGAAGGGATGAAAAATAGAAGAAAAGGAATAAAGCCACCAGGAAGAACAAGACTATTAACACCAGAACAACAAGAAAAATTAAAAAATGCACTCCAGGGCCCTTCGAAAGATGGAGGATTATGGACAGGGCCAAAAGTAGCTCAATGGATAAAAGAAGAAACAGGGGCAGAAAGGGTGTGGCCCCAGAGAGGATGGGATTATCTTAAAAGGTTAAAATATAGCTAAAAGCGACCGAGACCTAGCCCCGGGAAGGCAGATAAAGAAGCTCAAACAGAGTTTAAACAACAAGGTTAGGACTTACCCACAAGCTCCCTAAATCCCACAAATCTGGGGGACTTAGGATCGTGAATTAAATAACTTAAAAATTTGTAAGGTATCCTTCAAGGGAGCGTAAACCATCGATATTTAAGTTTTAGATGTTATTAAATTTCTTATTCCGTTAGGGGGCTTGGGCTAAGTCTTAAT
>JAAUPO010000464.1 GCA_012033095.1 Synechococcaceae cyanobacterium RL_1_2
TTGTATTTTGCCCCCTAAATCCCCCCAAATTTGAGGGACTTTTTAATAATTTTTCAGGAAGTTCTCCCCCAGCATTGGGGGCAGGGGCTTTATAAATCGGCTCTAATACTATTTACTGCTAATTAAGAACTAGAGCATGAACTTACGCCATCGAGTATTAGTCACAGTCAAAATTTTAAGGCTTGAGGTTATTTAGATCGAAAATAACAATTAACGAGAAAAATTTTAAGGAAGTCTATTGAGTTAGCTCTTTAAAACCTATCAATTTTTATCAATTTATCTCGAAACCTATCGAAATTTGATCAAATTTTGAATTCATTCCTCCGTTAGCCAACGCCAAAATTTTTCCGCATCAAACCAAATAAAAAAATGCATTGATAGGGCGACTGTTCTTTCTCTGATCAGGCTCGGACTGCCCTCAGCCCTAGGCAGTTGAACCTGTCATGCTAGCTTCAATACCTAGCATTAAATTTAGCTCCAAGTCCAGATTCACCCTAGGGATCCAATGGTAGATAGTGAAATTAAAAATTAACCATTAGCAAATTAATGTTTAGTTTTGTTAAACTTTGCTAAACAAGATCTAATTCTTTAGTTACAACAGAAACTAAAACCTAGTTCTTCTAGTTATTAGTTGCTTAATTCTAAATAATTTACCTAGCTCATAATTCTGGTACCAGCCTATGACCATGGAAACGTTGGAATTTATCATTTACCCCGATGGCCGGGTTAAGGAAAAGGTCACCGGGATCGAGGGTTCCTCCTGTGAAGAAATTACTGCCGCGATCGAGGAACAATTAGGTAATGTGGTCTCCCATACCAAAACTTCCGACTATTTTGCCCGCTCTAACCAAACCCTTAGCAATGCCCAAAAAAATTTAAGCTGGTCTTAAAACATTTTTGAGTGATCGCTATTACTATTGATAATTATTAAAAAGTTACTTTAACTCCTATGTCCCACTTCTCCACCATTAAAACAAAGATTAAGAATCTAACCTCCCTCAAAGCTGCCCTCAGCGATCTAGGGATGGATTGGAAAGAAGGCCCTTCTCCTGTAAGGGGATATCAAGGTCAAACGACTAACGCAGCGATCGTGCTAGAACAAGACAATAACTATGATGTTGGCTTTAGTTGGAACGGTCAAGAGTATGAACTAGTGGCAGACCTACAATATTGGAATCAAACTCTATCCGTTGATGGTTTCCTCGCTCAAGTTACCCAGCGTTATGCCTATCATACGGTGGTCAATGAAAGTGGTAAGCAAGGTTTTAAATTAACCGAAGAAACTAACGCCGAAGATGGTTCTATTCGCTTAGTTGTCCAGCGATGGAGTGCGTAAATGCTAGATCGTTCTGGCCAAGAACCTGAATTGGGGGGTATCCTACGGGGTAGCCCCCAGGCACGCACTGGTTTTGAACCAGAACTAGGGGGACAGTTTCGGCAAAAAGGGGTGTACGTTGATGAAGTTAGCTGTATCGGTTGCAAGCATTGCGCCCACGTCGCCCCTAATACCTTTTACATTGAAGAAAGTTATGGCCGGGCAAGGGTCATTAATCAAACTGGTGACGAAGAGAATTTAGTGGATGAAGCGATCGATACTTGTCCTGCAGATTGCATCCATCGAGTAGATTACACCGAACTCAACAAGTTAGAGCAAGCCCGCAAAAATCAAACCATTAAACCCCTGGGTTTTCCCCAGAATCGACCTAAGCGCAGCAAACCAAAAGCTTAGGGATTGAGGTTCTGCCACAATTGTCTATGGTGACTTAAGCATCTAAACTAGTTAGTTACGATAAAAACTTTGTATTAAGATCCATCTTTTAGACAACCGTGCGAAAAATTATTATTGCTGGCAACTGGAAAATGAATAAAACTCAGGCTGAAGGTCTGGAGTTTTTAAAAAATCTCACCCTAGATCAAGAGGAAATTGAAGGCAAAGTGGAAGTGGTACTTTGTCCTACTTTTACAACCTTGAGTAGTTTGTCTAGGCATTTGCATGGCAGCTTAATTAAATTAGGAGCCCAGAATATTCATTGGGAAGAGTCGGGAGCTTATACGGGGGAGATCTCTGGCCCGATGTTGACGGAAGTAGGGGTCAGTTACGTTATTATTGGCCACAGTGAACGTCGACAGTTCTTTGGCGAAACTGATGAAACTGTTAATTTGAGACTTAAAGCGGCTCAAAAGTATGGTCTTACCCCCATTTTATGTGTAGGGGAAACGAAAGCACAACGGGACGCAGGAGAAACGGAAAAGGTCATCTTTGCCCAACTTGAAGCGGATTTAGTGGGAGTAGATCAAAATAATTTAGTGATTGCCTATGAACCGATCTGGGCGATCGGGACAGGGGATACCTGCGCCAGCGAAGAAGCCAACCGGGTAATTGGTCTAATTCGGAAAAAGTTAACTAATCCGAACGTAACCATTCAGTATGGTGGTTCCGTTAAACCAGATAATGTGGATGACATCATGGCCCAACCGGAAATTGATGGGGCTTTAGTGGGGGGAGCAAGTTTAGCCCCTGAGGACTTTGCTCGCCTAGTTCATTTTCGGTAGCCCTAGTTCTGCTCCAATTATCTAACTATTAGACTATCTAGGACGTGTCATCCATTAGCGTTAAAACGTTGATCCTGAGCCAGGTTCAAACAATGGGTTCAAACGATAGGTTCGAACAATATATAGTCTTTTGGGATAATTATGGGACATAAAGAGAGCTAAAATCGTCCTAGGGCAAGGGAAAAAATCCCACACTAAATTCAATTGACTATATCTGTTTGGTAGTGCCAGAGGTGTAAGGATATTTAGAGGATGTTTGAAAAGCCCCTTGCCCCCAGTCTGGGGGAAATCACCTAGATTTTAACCAATGAAGTCCCCAAAATTGGGAGATTTCGGGGGCGACTCCACAACATTTGATACTTTTCAAACACGTTCTTAGACCCAGGATAATTGATTATCAAGGGGTTTAAGCTTCCTGATCCTTACTTGTCTAGGACTACCATCTGTTTAACATCAAGACCTACACAAAAATGTCAATTCTGTTCTGGGAACCATGATGTTTGGGGACAATCGTTCAAGCAAGTCCCCCAAATTACCCAAATTAGGGGGATTTAGGGGCCTTGGGCGTAAAGTCCTAAACATTACAAAAGTGAAACTCCCAGAAAAATAACCCTTGACTCAGGATGTATTCATCCATGGGGCAAAGGGG
>JAAUPO010000465.1 GCA_012033095.1 Synechococcaceae cyanobacterium RL_1_2
AAGTTTACGACTCCGCCACTAATTATTTATTTATCAACACCGAACCACTCAAAATTACCGCCACGGCCTTAACCGCCCAACTCCAAGGGCAAGGGGTTTTGATTGCTAATTTTGGCTTAAAACAAGGACTCAATGATTATTTTGTGCGGGTCGCGATCGGCACACCGGAAGAAAATCAACAATTTTTGCGGGTATTGCAAGCTTTGGTTAGCCCATCTATGTAAACCCGATCATCTCAATAATCCAGGACCTACGCAAAAATTTCGATTCTATCCTGGGAGCCATGATGTTTGGGGACAATCGCCTAAGTAAGTCCCCCAAATTTGGAGGATTTAGGAGGCTTGGGCGTAAACCCTATAATCTTGAATTCAGGGCTTTAGATCTTCCCGGAATGGATTTTAAACGCCAATTTCCTGTAAAACCACTCCCGGATTCAGATTTAAACCACTGGAGAGTTGATTACTCGCCACCGTTATTCCCTTACGGATCATAATTTCTCGAATACGTTGATATTCTTTGTATTCTGCTAATTTCGTTTGAGCAATGTCACTGACAGGGGTATTAGCCGGAATTTGGGATAGATAATTAATGGCCTGTTTAAAGTCCCGTTTTTGGGCATAGTTAACGGCTTGGTGGAAGTTATATCGGGCCCGTAATTCCTTCTTCTGATTATATTCGGCTAGTTTGGGTTGCACCCTTTCTGCGAGGGTACTTTCCGCCGGAATTTTTTCTAAATAAGCGATCGCGTCATTAAACTTACGACTTTCTGCGAGGCTAAAGGCGGTTTTAAGATTAGCAAAAGCTTCCTTATCTACGTTAGTCTGGGCCTGTTTAATCAACGGAGCCACCCGATCCTGTAATGAGGGAGTACCAGGCACTTTGGCAGCGGTGCGTAAAATGGTTAACCAATCCTCCCCTTGATGGGCTTGTTCGATCGCGGTGACACTCTCGTTTGCTTGGGCCCATTCATTCCGCCACTGGGTCAGTTGAGCTTGGGTTTCTTCATAGACTTCACTATCGGCGGGGATCGATTCTGCAATGGAGATGGCTTCTTCTAAACTACCGGACTGATAAGCCTCCTCCGCTTGTACAAAGAGCTGTTTGGCTTTACTTAGGCCAAAGAACTCCATAATGGGATTGAGGGCAAAATAGATAATGGCGGCAACCGTCAATAAAGTTGCTAAACCAATACCCACCGCTAACTTATTAAACTTAGGATCTCTAGGCTTCTGGGTCGGCTCCTCATCCCCATTGAGGGGATTAAAGTCCCCAATGTTTTGGGTCAGTACTTCCGCTTGGGCCCCATCAAATTCAGGATCTAATTGATTGAAATTTAAATCTAAAATCGCTTCCTGGGTAGTTGGACTTTCTAAATCTAGTTCTCCATCTTCATCCCAATCCTCCATCAACGCTAAAGAGGAAGCATGGGTTAAATTTGGTACCGATGAAGCACCTAAGGCATCCGCGATCGCTAGCTCGTCCTCATCAATGTGCTCATCCAAGCCATCATTTAAAGTATCCTTACCACTTATCCTTACCATTATCCTTACCATTAATTTGATTTTGGAATGGGGCGAAAACGTTTTCTTGGGGTTTGCCTCGACTAACTTCGGAGTTGGAGAGTTCCTGTTCTAAGGTGTCGCGATCGTGGGTATCTAAGGGGGATGAAAATCAAATTGCTCCTCTTGCAGAGAACTTAACTCCTCCACCGGAATTTCTTCTAACGGCTCAAAATCTAGGGGCTGATACTGAGGCACTAGGGAAACATAATCTAAGGGCTGATTAGTGATTTCATCCTTAGGTTGGGCGGGCAAATTACTGGTGGACCATTCCTGTTCACTAATGGTGGTGGTAGCTACGGGCCCATAACCTGGCCATTCATAAAACACCATGACCTTATTCGCTTTTTCCGCTCCACCACCTTCAAGGAGTCAATCAAAGCTTGGGCCGATGGGATACGATCTTCAGGATAGTAGGAAACCATAGTTTTCAGAATGTTGAGGAGATCTATATCAAACTCATTTTTAAGGTTATGGCGTTTAAGTAGATCAGGCCAATGTAAAAAATGATTTTTGGGGCCAATGGGAACATCGGTGGGATCAATCCCCGTTAGGGTTTGAATGCCAATAATACCAATACTATAGAGATCTGAAACAAAATGGGGAATCCCCACCAATTGTTCCGCAGAAATGTAACCCGCCGGGGTTACTGTGATTTTTGATTTGAGATCTTTGTTACTTTTGATTAATAGCGCATCGGCCTCAACACTATCGGTCATCATTTGGGCATTGGCAAAATCAATGATCGTAAAGTTGCGATCGGATTTGCGACGAATGATATTATCGGGCTTAAGATCGCTATGGATTAAACCATTACTATGGACAAACTCCAGTACCCTGGTCAATTCTAGGAGTAAATGAATAACCTCATCTTCATCCCACTGTCCGCGATCGCTTACTTTGAGGGGAATCAGATCGCTTAATAGGGTACCATCAATAAATTCCTGCACCACGTACAGGCCGGTTTTATCCTCAAACGCATCTAAAAATTTAGGGATGGAGGGATGGCTACCAAGAGTTTTCAGATTAGCGATTTCGTTGGTGTAGAGACGATGACTGCTACGAAATAATTGCTCCTGATCACGATTGGCATCATACCGTTTAATCAAGACCACATTATTATGAGTCCTTTCAATGTCTTCGGCAATGTAGGTTTGACCAAAAACCCCAGATTTTAATGGGGTAATGATGCGGTAGTTCAGTTGTAAGATTTGCCCAACTTGTAGAGCATTATCCGTGATGGTTGTACCCATAATTAATTTCATCTGAATGGAGCCATGGTTTAACATTCCGCACCGGGGAATCTAAATCCGGATCAGTTACAGAAAGTATGATCAATTTTTGACCGGGAAAATTTCAGCCTCCACCAAGGACAAATTACCTATTTCCGCCCCTTAAACTTTGTTTTTTGTATTTTGTATTTTGTTTTTTGTATAGCGATCGCTCCAGATGCTAGACCATGCTTAGGTAGTGCTAAAGCCGTAAGGATATTTAAAATTGGAATAATTGATGGCCAATCGGTTCAACCTTGCTGATCCTTAGAGGATGCTTGACAAGCCCCCCTTGCCCCCAGTCTGGGGGAAATTAACTAAATTTTAAGCAATTAAGTTCCCCAACTTGGGGGATTTAGGGGACTTGTGCAT
>JAAUPO010000044.1 GCA_012033095.1 Synechococcaceae cyanobacterium RL_1_2
TTCACTTCATCTTCAGCATCAGTCAGTTTCTTTTGAATTTCTTCATCTGTTCATTAAAAATGTAATATTTAAATATATATTCAAAATATATAAATATATTCAATTACAAATATAACATAATTGTAATTTTATACTAAAAGCAATAAATATTAAAAACAACAAATTGTGTACCATGTAAAAATAACGTTAAAAATCCCGGATAAAATAGCAGGAACAACATATTTTTCATCTTCTGTTGCTCGGCTACTAGAAACTAATGAGCCATGCTGAGCTTCAAGGGTAAGCATAATACAGAAAACTATCAAGATTGGATAGCCGATAAAACTATCATCTCCCAACCATAAATGCATAAAATCCTTGCCAGAAACCAATAAAAAACTAACCCCCGTAGCCATAAAATATAAAACTATGCAGGAGTTACGGATAACAAGCTGATGAATTTTATTGATTTCTCCCGCTTGCCATAAGTAACTTATGAATATTGAAGATGATCCAACAATCGGCATTGCAATCATATATGGATTTGATGCAAGTTGATAAGTTGCTCTATAAAGTGGTATCTCAGAAACATTGCCTAATAGGGCAATAAAGTAATCGTCAGTTCTTAAGATTAAAAAGCTCCCCAATCCGGTTAACCAAGCAAATAAAGAAGGTTTCAGCATCGAATAAACAAAATCTTTCTGATATGTTCCTTTCACATTCAATATTTGAGGCTGTTTCCATTTGATAAAGATAATGAGAATTATCCTTTGTAATAAACCACTAATTACTAAAATCGTCGCTAAAGCGAAAAGACCTCCACCCATTAATACGGCGATGATATTGGCAGAAATAGTGATGACGCTTAAAACAGTTGCAATTAAGCTATCCCAACCAACATAACCCATTCCTTGTAACCAACAAACTAGATAGGAAACCCAAACGTTGATAGCATAGCCCAGACACATCAATGTCCAAGCCCAAAAGACAGTTTGCGGTGATACTTCCTCTAGTTTTAATTCTCTGATTAAGCCATAGCCTGCAATCCAAGCGACAAAAAAGATAATAACTGCTAACCATTGCAAAATAGTGCGACCGGTTACTACCCAGTCGCCAATATCTTGTTTGCTTTCTTCGGTCAACTCTGCATCAGGATTTGAGCCACTTTTTCCCTTAGCAAAGGCGATTCTACGGGTTAAGGTGGGGGCGATGCCCATGCCTAATAAACCCAAAAATGCCTGGGAGTTACCCAATAGAAACCACAGGCCTAATTCTTCTTTACCCATGTGCCGAAACAAGATCGGCATGAGTAATAAACCAGATAAAATCCCGATCGCTCGACTAAACCAAGAAATGGCAACAGCGATCGCGATGCGTTTAGAAGCGGCCATAGTTTTTTAAGACCTTCTGGATAGGAGAGAACATAATTCAATCATTGGATTTTAAAAAAGATAGTCCTTTAGCGGTTCCTTTTAGTTGCCAGTTAATAGTTTGAGTAAGCCGATCGCTTTTCATGCCAGCATTAAGGGGACGACTGGCTGGTTGACCGAAATCTGAAGTAATTACAGGGATAATGTTTGACGTGGGTAATTCAAAAATTTTAGCTGCTTCTAATGCAAATTGATAGCGATCAATGAGATCAGCTCCAGCAACATGGAACAATCCATTAGCATTGGCTTCGATTAAGCGACAGCTAGCTTCAGCAATATCATTAACCAAGGTCGGTGAACCAATTTGATCTTGGGGGACTTTAATTGTTTGGTTCGACTTTAATGTTTTAACCAAACGACTGATGAAGTTTTTCCCTTGAGATTCCCATCCATAAACGACGGTGATTCGTAAAATCAAATAGTTATCGGATAAGCTAGCAATTTTTTGTTCAATTTCTAATTTTTGCTGGCCATACACACAAATCGGGTTAGGGATATCTTCTTCTGTGTAAGCACCATGTTTGCCATCAAAAACATAGTCAGAAGAATAAAAAACTAATTTAGCACCTATGGTTTTAACAGCATTAGCAACATTTAAGCTGCCAACTACATTTATTTGATAAGTTTCATCAGGATTAAGTTCGCAATAATCTACGTTTGATAGATATGCCGGTAAAAAAACTACTTCTGGTTGGTGTTCAGATAATAAATGCTTTAAGGCATCAACATCTTGTAACTGTAAAAAAGTTAGGTTTGGTTGGGGAAAATTATGGTAAGTGCCAATCCCATCCCATCCCCTTTGTTGGCAAGCTTTAAATAAATAGGAGCCAACCAACCCAGAAGCTCCAATAATGAGGGCTTTCATCAATTTTCTCCATAAACAAATGGGCTATTAAAATCAGTAAACTTGATAAATTGGCTGTCCCGTTGGGAAATAATTGGATTTTTATCCCTCCAAGGAATATCCATAGAATTCCATAAAATTCCTGAATCGTGTTGTGGGGAATATACGGTGGAAACCTTGTACATCATAATAGCCATATCGCTTTTCACCTGAAATCCATGGGCTAGACCAGGCGGAATGTAAATGAGATTGGCTGTTTCAGCATTTAAATCAAAGACTGCAAACTCACCATAGGAGGGAGAACCTACCCGTAGATCTACCACGACATCAGTTACGGCTCCGGCTACACAATAAACGATTTTAGTGTGATCTTTTGGAGGAGTTTGAAAATGAAGCCCCCGTAAAACATCTTTGTAAGAATAGGAATAGTACTCTTCCGCAAATTGACAATCCAAACCGTAATTTTTGAAAATTTCAGTGTGAAAGGTTTTGACGAAAATACCGCGATCGTCTTGAAAAATTTTAGGGACTAATTCATAGCAGCCTGTAATTTTAGTTTTGTTTAGCTCCATCATTTGTTAATTCAGTTGGGCTTAATCACTTATTAAGTGAGATCCTATAATTTACGCTTTACAAAAATCATGAATAACTGACACTACATAGTTCAACATCTCTTCAGTTAATCCAGGATAAAGACCAATCCAAAAAGTATTTTCCATCACATAGTCAGTATTTTTCAAATCGCCAACTACACGATAGTCTAAACCTTCATAGGCAGGTTGTTTGATCACATTGCCACCAATAATAAGCGGCTCCCAATGCGTTTTTCCTCTAAATGTTGCACTAAGTCATTACGGGTAAATGGGGCATTTTCTTTAACGGATAACAGAAAACCAAACCAACTGGGTTCAGAGTTCGGTTCCGGTTCTGGTAATAACAGTACATCCTGTAAATCTTGCAAATTACGATGGAGATAGTCAAAGTTTTGTCGACGCTTGGCCACAAACTCCGGTAATTTATCTAGCTGGGCACAGCCAACCGCCGCTTGCATATCGGTCATTTTTAAGTTAAATCCAACATGGGAGTAAGTATATTTGTGGTCATAGCCAAAGGGAAGATCACCTAACTGCCAGCCATAGCGTTTAGCACAGGTATTATCTACGCCGGGGGGACACCAACAATCGCGCCCCCAATCCCTAAAGGATTCAGCGATTTTTTTCAGGCGGGTATCGTTAGTTAAAACGGCTCCCCCTTCTCCCATGGTCATGTGATGGGCTGGGTAAAAACTAACGGTAGATAGGTGGCCAAAACTGCCGGTTTTACGACCTTGATAGGTGCTACCTACCGCATCGCAGTTATCTTCCACGACCCACAAATCGTATTTTTCTGCAAATGTCATAATGGCTTCAATGTTAAAGGGATTACCAATGGTGTGGGCAATCATAATGGCCCGGGTGCGATCGCTCAACGCATCCTCTAATTGATCGATATCAATGTCATAACCAGGTAGTTTAATATCCAGAAACACAGGAACTAACTGATTTTGAAAAATAGGATTGACTGTTGTGGGAAAACCTGCGGCAACAGTGATGACTTCATCCCCAGGTTTTAATCTTTTTTCCCCTAACTTAGGAGAAGTGAGGGTGGATAGGGCGAGGAGATTAGCGGAAGAACCGGAGTTAACAAGCAAACAATGTTTTACTCCCATCCATTCAGCAAAACGTTGCTCAAATTCGAGGGCATATCGCCCCGTAGTTAGCCAAAAATCTAGGGAAGAGTCTACCAGCTTAACTAATTCTTCCTGGTCGAAGACTTTGCCAGAGACCGGTACGTAGGTTTCTCCGGGGATGAATGGCTTTTGGGTAAATTTAAATTGATGATATTCTAGGACGCTGGCAAAAACTTTGTTTCTTAATTGTTGCTCTTGGTCAACGAAAGTTTTGTTACTCTGATCGATTGATTGGGCCATGGTCAAAATAGGTAGAGTTAAATTATTAATTGATATTGGAGCAATGTTGATAAGATTTAATTTGTTTAAGGGTTAAATCCTGGAAAGATTTGGGTGTTTGTATGTGTTGGGATTCACGATACCAAAATACAGTTTCTTCAATGGTTTTTTCAAAATTCCATTTAGGTTGCCACCCGAGTAAATGAAATGCTTTATCTATAACAAGATTTAAAAGCTTTGCTTCATGAACAGCATTGGGATCGGATTGATCCAGCCATTCCCCAGGCCAATAAGTTAGAATGTTTGTAATTAAGGCTTTAACACTTTGATTGGAGCTAAGGTTTGGGCCAAAGTTAAAGGAAGAGCAAAGCTGATTCAGTTGATAAATATTCTGCTCTTTGATTTGGTTATAGATCTTTTCCGCCAAACATAAATAACCCCCCAATGGTTCTAAAACATGTTGCCACGGCCGGGTAGCATGGGGGTTTCTAACGGGAATCGGTTCTTGGTTGGTGAGTGCCCTCATGGCATCAGGCACTATGCGATCGAGGGCCCAGTCTCCTCCTCCAATTACGTTTCCGGCCCTAGCACTAGCAATGCCAATAGGACTATTTGGTAATCACTAAAAAATGACTTACGCCAAGAAGCGATCGCGATTTCTGCGGCCCCTTTACTGGAACTATAGGGATCGTGACCACCTAAGGGATCATTTTCTCGGTAACCATAAAGCCACTCTTGGTTGTGATAACACTTGTCCGTAGTAATGCAAATTAACGCACAGGGTTGTTGGTAATTTTTTAAAGATTCCAAAACATTGATTGTTCCCATCACATTGGTTTGCCAAGTGTAAACCGATGCGCTATAGGATAGACGAACCAAAGGCTGAGCGGCAAGATGAAAAATAATATCTGGTTGAAAATCAGTAATTAATCTAGTGACCTGTTCTTGATCCCGAATATCCTGGATATTGTGTTGTAGTTGGGCTTCTAGATTTAACTGGTTAAACAGAGATGGCTCGGTATTGGGACTTAAGCTAATCCCTTGAACCATTGCCCCTAAATCCAATAGCCACAGAGCTAACCAAGAACCTTTAAAGCCAGTGTGGCCAGTAATCGTTACCTTTTTACCCTGCCAAAATGATTGATCTACCATACTTTCCATGCAGCTTGGCCAGAGTTGTACAAATTTTGGAGTAATTCTAGCTCTCGATAGGTATCCATACACTGCCAAAATCCTTCGTGGTGATAAACAGCTAGCTCGCCCATGGTGGCTAACTTTTTCATGGGTTCAGCTTCAAACACGGTGTCATCTCCATCAATGAAATCTAATACTTTGCGATCGAGGACAAAGTAACCGCCATTGATCCACCCTTCACTTGTTTGGGGTTTTTCTTTAAAACTAGTAACGAGGTTATCCTCTATCATCAACTCCCCAAAGCGGGAAGCCGGTCTGACTGCTGTTACCGTAGCAAGTTTGCCGTGGCTATGGTGATAATCAACCACTTTTTGAATATCGACATTGGCAACACCGTCGCCATAGGTGGCCAAAAATAAATCACTGCCTAATTCATCCAGGTGAATAGCCATTCGTTTTAATCGCCCACCGGTCATAGTTTCTGAGCCAGTATCAACTAGCCATAGCCGCCAATTTTCTTTCGTCGTATTTGCTGGTACTTAATTTCTTTATTTGTTTACTGCCCAGCTCCAACATGACATCGCTATGGTTCCAATCATAGTTATAGAAATATTCTTTGATCATTTGACCCTTGTACCCAAGGCATAACATGAAGTTGCTAAAACCATAGTGGGCATAGGTTTTCATGATGTGCCAGATCATGGGACGATCACCAACGGTAATCATGGGTTTAGGCCGAAATTCCGTTTCTTCCCTAAGACGGGTTCCTTTGCCACCGCAGAGTAAAACAACAGGGATTTCCTGGGTCATAATCTTTAATAAGTAAATTTTTTTTGATCAATACGCCTTAATATAGGTTATTCCTGAATGGATATAGGTAGTTTCCGCTAAATTTGGTTAAATTTGAATAACGGTTCAAATTTTTTAAGCCTTAATAATTCAGAGGATGCTGGAAAAGCTCGCCTTATCCCCAGTCTGGGGGGAATTATCTAGATCTCTAATCAATGAAGTTCCCCAAATTGGGAAATTGAGGGGGCGATGCAGCAATATTTTATATTTTTCAGACATCCTCTAAGGATTAAGGTGTTGGGGTGAAAAGTCATTACGGCTACAGAACTTAAGTTTGAAAGAGTTTGGAAGGTAATTTATATGGAACAGGCTGTGCAACTTAATCGCTATAACAAGGGTAATTACTCGATCGCGGCGAAGCTACCGGTACAAATTCTATGGTTTTTTGTGGGTAGTGGGTTATTTAAATCTTATTGGCTGCCGATGTCGGGGTTAAAGGTGGCTATTTTGCGCTTATTTGGGGCAAAAATTGGCCAGGGGGTCAGGATTAAACCGGGGGTGAGGGTTAAGTTTCCTTGGGAGTTGGAGATTGGAGATCATGGCTGGATCGGGGAACGGGTGTGGTTGGATAATTTGGCAAAAATTACGATCGCGGATCACGTCTGTATTTCCCAGGATGCTTATTTATGTACGGGGAACCATGATTGGAGTGATCCACAATTTACGTTAATTACCAAGGAAATTTATTTAGAGAAAGGGTGTTGGATTGGGGCCAGGGCAACGGTTGGCCCAGGCGTGACGGTGGGGGCTGGGGCTATTTTGGGATTGGGAAGTGTGACTAGTAAAAGTTTAGAACCCATGACTATTTATGCCGGAAATCCTGCGATCGCGGTTAAAACTAGGGTGATCAAAGATCATGATCAGGAATGATCATCCCGATAGACTGAATTAATTTTAGTAAAACAATGGTATTAATCTAATGCAAATATCATGCAAACATTGATTACCCAGATTCCTACACAGGTGGAATGAAGCTGGGATTATTGTTAATACCCATCGCTAAAATCTCTAGTTTATGAATATTTTTGTGTATGGCAGTCTAAAACCAGGGGAATTTAATTATCAAACCTACTGCCAGGGAAAAACTATTAAGGAAACACCCGCCTATGTGCACGGCAAAATTTATGATTTGGGCATTGGTTATCCTGCTTTAACGGAAGGAAACGATCGCGTATTTGGCTATGTGTTGAGTTTTGAGCATGATCAGATACTAGCCGCCCTCGATCGCTTAGAGGATTTTGTTAGCGATCGTGATCCAGAGTTAAATGAATATCAACGGTGTCCCGTTACAGCCTACGATCGTCAAAACCATGGGCCCATAGACTTTACCTGGGTTTATAGGATGGCCAAGGAAAAAATCAAATATTATCCCCAGGCGGTGTATCTGCCCGAAGGAGAATGGTTTGGTCCTAACTGAGACATTGACCCCTTGACCCTGCCAACTACGATGGGGATTTAGTTTTCCTTAAGTTTAAACAGCATGATTTGGGTCACCTGATCTTGACTAAAATTATCGTCGCTAATCAGTAACAAACTAGAAGAGCCATCGGGTAACGTAGGGCCAACGGTCATGCCCTCAAGATTATCCAACTCAATACCTAGGGTACTCAGATCAACGAGTAATTGTTTTTGTACAGGCTTGAAATCTATCCCGGCTAAACTTAGGTCGCTGCTGGTGTCGGTGGCATCGGCGATGACCACTTGATAAATTTTGGCCCCAGCCCCAAAAAAGCTAAAGGTACGCTCTAGACTTAAGAGGTAGCCTTCTTGGGGGAGAATGGCTAATTCTGTTAGGCCATTGGCGAGGAGATCGGGGGTGCCGGCGGTTAAGGGATAGATGTTTTCGGAAATGAGCACAGGACTGCCGATCGGATTAATTACGTAATGTAACAACCGAATGGGGGCTTCTTGGTCAATGGCAATCTCTCCATCCTGGGCGAGGGATGATTCTGTCGCGGTAAATAACCGGAACGGATCGCTGGGGGCGAGGGCATTCCCTCCCACGGCTAAGGGTTCAAAACCGAGGTTATTGCGAATCCCTTTAGTTTTATTTTCATCGGGTAAAAATCTTTGGGGAAGGGGCACCGGGGCTATCTGCTTACCGCTTGACCTATCATACTCGCCGATGAAGGGGGCAATATTGCGATCCACATCCCCTTCGCTAGATAAAAAGAGGGTACCCCTGGGGGAAATGGCTAACCCTTCTCCATCGATCGCGTTAGGGGGGTAAACTTCGCCGTTACTTTGCTTGAGGGTGGTGACATTGGTGATCTCCACGTTATCAATGCTGGTACTACTGAGGTCAATGGTGAGGGTATAAAAACGGGATGGGGCTCTATTGCTGCGATCGTCGGAGATGGCGTAGTAAATATTATTAACCCGATCGAAGGTCAGGGCCGACAAACCCCCCACCGGGGTATCGCCATATTCCTTAACCTCTAACTCATAGGTATCAATATATTCCAGACTTAAATCGAGAAATAAGCGATCGCTGGATACTGGATTCGCACTAATACCACTACCCCCATTTTCCCTAGCACAACCGACTAATACCACCATGAGGGCGAGGGAAAATATAGTTTGCAATAAGCGATGGAAGGAATTAGAGACCATAGGGATTAAGGAAAGGGGCAATGGCTAGGGGAAGAAGGGGAGAACGGTAGTTTTTAGGCAGTGCTAAAGCTGTAAGGATATTTAGACCTGGGATAATTAATTGTCCATGGGTAATTGTCAATTGGTTCAACCTTGATGATCCTTACTTGTCTAGGACTACCAGTTTTTAGTTTAAGAAGTCTAAGAAGTTTAAAAAGTTTGAAAAGTTTGAACATATTGATTGAGGATCAATATTCATAGTCGATCGCTAAAATTTTTAACGCGATCGGTCGAATGAGATTAACCACAATTTCCTGATGCACTGGATGGGGTTGATACAACGCTAAATCGCTCGTTTGATTAAAGGTAACCGTTAGGGCATGGGTATAACCCTGGCTGCGATCGCTAAAATTTTTCCCAGCGGATAAATCCACAATAAAAGGGATTTGAGGAGTCATTTCCTGTAGGGCGGTCATGGCTGCGGTGATCTGTTCCTCAGAGGCTTCCGGTTGCCATTGAAATAAAACAATATGCTTAAGCATGGTGAAGTTGAGACTAAGATGATGGATTAATTTTAAGTTGCGTTAACTAATTCTTAAATTATCTGTAAAAATAAGCATATTACATTGCCCCATATTCCTTGCCATCAGTTAAGAGCCGAACTAAAACCATGATGCCCCAAGAAAATTTCTCCCTTGATGCCCACCAAGCCGATAAACCCAAAGAAGCCTGTGGGGTTTTTGGGATTTATGCCCCCGCAGAAGATGTGGCCAAATTGACCTATTTCGGCCTGTATTCTCTCCAGCATCGAGGTCAAGAATCCACCGGGATTGCA
>JAAUPO010000045.1 GCA_012033095.1 Synechococcaceae cyanobacterium RL_1_2
TGATTCACAAACGAAAAATCAACCTTTTCCCAGAATTTTATAGTCAATTTAGTTTAGTATGGGATCGTTTTGTCTTGATGTGGAATGCTTTTAGCTTTATTTGCTTCCCGTAATTATTCAAAAAGACTATATAATTGATGGTCAAATCATTTTGCCCATAAATGCATTTAATTATTTTGTGCTGCGAAACCCCAAAAAGGTTAATTGGGATGGTCAGCAACCACTTTGTCCCCTTGTAAGCCGTAGAAGTTAAGTTATGCTGAAAATTGGAATTAGAACTGAAATTTTTGCTTAGTATCGTGAATTAAATAACTTAGAAATTTGTAGGGTATCCTTCAAGGGAGCGTAACCCATCGATATTTAAGTTTTAAATGTTATTAAATTCTTATTCCTTACGTCCCGCATAAATCAATCTAGATTTGTTCATCGCCGATCGCAATAAACATAGCCTTTAGGGTTAGAGGAGGTCAAACTTTAGGTAAACCCACCCATTAAAAATTAGTGAGGGAGTGGTATGTTAGTCCCCAAGTACAGGGAGAAAATCTTTATTTTCCCAGGGGAATTTATTGTTTGAGATGAGGTAAAGCCATGGCGGATCAATCCCAACTAGATAGTTTACTCCGAAGTCTAGATCGTGCTAGTTATCGCGATTATCGAGGGATTAAGGGGGTATATGATTTTGCTGAATTTACCCTTACCATCGACCATGTACAAGCCGATCCCTTTGCTAGTTTAACCAAGGTCTGGGTGCGTGTGCCCCAAGCGATCGCCCAATTTCCCCCCGAACTTTACCAAACGCCTGGCCGTCGTATTGCCCTAGAGGATTTCATTACCCGACGATTTAACCAAGCAGCGAGGGAGTTAAGCGATTTTCGAGGCACTGGCAAAAGTGGTATGTTTGCTATCCCTAATCCAGGCCAAGAAATCCTCGATCGCAGCACCGTACAGATCAATGATGATTACGTAGAGGTGAGGTTTGGGGTCGGATTGCCCGCTCAAGGTCGAAGTATTATGGGTTTTCAAGCAGTTGGGATGCTATGCGAAGATATTCCCGAAATGGTTGCCAGCACCCTCAAATACCATAGGCTTAATCAAACCGAAATCCAACATCACGTCGCATTGATGGAGGATGCGGATCATCTGCGGGCCCAGTTACCATCCTTAGGTCTAGTGGCTTTTATCCCCAATGGTGCTGTTTTGCCCCGTCGTAGTGGCGCAGATAATAAACCTCTCCAAACCGATTCCGTGGTGTTTCAATCTCCCCCTTCTTTAGAGATTGAGTTGATTTGTCCAAACCAAGGCCGAGTTAAAGGCATGGGCATTCCCACTGGTATTACTCTGATCGTCGGTGGGGGCTATCACGGCAAATCAACTCTTTACGAGCGATCGAGTTAGGTATATATAATCATATCCCTGGGGATGGTCGAGAATTAGTGGTAACCCATTCCCACACCGTCAAAATTAGGGCCGAAGATGGCCGATCGATCGCGGGGGTGAATATTTCCGCCATGATTAAAAATTTACCCCAGGGTAAATCCACCGCTAAGTTTAGCTCTAGTAATGCCAGCGGCAGCACATCCCAAGTTGCCAATATGATGGAAGCTCTGGAAATGGGAGCTAAGGTGTTACTCATTGATGAAGATACCGCCGCCACTAATTTAATGATCCGCGATCGCCGTATGCAGGAATTAATTGCCCCCGACAAAGAACCCATCACCCCATTCATCGATAAAATTGATCAACTGTACGAAGAATTAGGGGTATCGGTGGTGTTAGTGATGGGGGGTAGCGGGGATTATTTCACCGTGGCGGATCAGGTGATTGCCATGGATAATTTTCAGGCGGTGGATGTGACGGAGCAGGCCCACGCGATCGCGGATAAATATGACCAGGAGGATCCGATGGCCCAGGGCAGCACCTTTGGGGAATTGTCCCATCGTATTCCTGATCCGAGGAGCATTGATCCCAGTAAGGGACGCAAAGCCGTCAAAACCCAAGTGAAGGATCTCCATGATTTAGCCTTTGGTTCGGAAGCGATTGATCTACGAGGGGTGGAACAATTGGTGGATAAAGCTCAAGTAAGGGCGATCGCGGCGGCTTTAGTCTATGGGAGGGAACGCTACATGGATCAATCTACCCCCTGCATGTCATGATCGAACGGGTAATGATGGATATTGCCCAAGAAGGCTTAGATATTTTGACTGAATTTCCCCAAGCCGATCTGGCAGAGTTTAGAAAGTTTGAATTAGCCGCAGCCCTCAACCGCCTCCGCACCTTGAAAGTAATTTAGTTAGTAATTTAATAATTTAATGAATTTAATGCCTAGGTAAACCATGGATGGGGTGAATGCTTAGGTGGATAAACTATGGCCTTCAATCCATCCCATTCTGCCAAAACCGGCAATAAACCTAATTTTGATCACATCAATTTCATACAATTGAAAATCTAACTGGCGATAAGCTAGGGTCTGAGGAAATTGCTTAAAAAAGCGATCGTACTCAATCTGATACTCAAGGCCATCCGGTAACGCCTTCACCCGACCGATTAAGGTTGCCCTGGGACAGGTTTGGGGATCTTCTGCCCCTTCCGTCAATACGGTAAAAGCCACATGGTTATCTTGCTTAATATTGCGGGTATGTTCAGCCAAGTCACTCAGATACATCAACGGTTGGTAGCGATCGCTGAGACTATACAACACCACCGAACCAAAAGGATAGGGCTGGAAGTCCGCCGACTTAGTGGATAGTACCCCGTAGGTTTGACTGGATAGTAATTCCTTTAAATCCTGAATCATCGTTTTGATCGATTCGAGCTAACTAACTTTCTTAAATAACTTAACTACTCAAATATTTAACTTATCTTCACCCATTGCACCGACCAATTTATGGGATTATGCCCAAACGCAAAGAGACCCGCCTAAGGAGGCGGGTTCAGAAAATTATCAGTGATTTGGACTCCTAAACAGTGAAATGAGATTAAAAACTAATAAATTTGGACAACGACTAACATCAATTTAATAGGTCTAGAGTTAAGATGCCGTTTCTGGTCGAGATTGCGGCCTAAGCATGCTGATATCTCGGAATCGAACTACTAATACTCAATGAACGTAGCAAGCTAAGCCACCTTTCTTTGGTTTTAACTCTAACGGTTAGTGATGCTAGAGAAATGTAGACTTGGAAGGCACTGCCTCGTTTCTGCTTTTTATTTAAGGAATTTATTGGTTCTTCCTTGTGCCTATTTACAAGATAATCATTTAAATAAATTAGCACAAGTATTCTTTACATAAGTTCATGAATTTCATGGATTTTCGTCCGGATCTGCCAAATTTATACGTAAGCCATTGATGGCAGTAGGGGTTTACAATTATTTATCGGCTCACGTCCGTAGAACCTAAGGATTTTTTTACCTTCGTTCTGACGAAAATAATACTTTTTCCTCGTTTCACTTCAAATAGGTCAATGGCTTCAAAAAGGCTAATTAGTTTGGCGTAGCCATAATTACGGGAATCAAAGGAATCTTTATTTTTGATGTACGCACCAATTTGACCTAATTTTGACCAACCATCATCATCTTGGTTATTAATAATTGCCCCCCGTAAGAGGTTCATTAATTTGGTATCTTGCTTGAGTTCACTGCCGGATTTTTTAGTGGGCACACTGTTTTTATTATTTAATTCCGGTTCATTGAGGCTATCTAAATATAAAAAGTTGAGCACGCGGAAACAAGGGGGAGGGGTTTTCCGTTCTCCAAAGCCATATACTTTTAAGCCGTTGGTCAAAATTCTCATGACCAGAGGGGTAAAATCGCAATCACTGGAGATCAGGGCAAAGGCATCTAGTTGTTGGGTATAGAGTAAATCCATGGCATCAATGATCAACGCGGCATCGGTGGCATTTTTTCCTTTGGTGTAATCAAATTGTTGAATGGGCTGAATGGCATAATCGTGTAAACAGTCTTCCCAGGGTTTTAAGGTGGGATTTTTCCAATTACCGTAGGCTCGACGAATATTCGCCACTCCATACTTGGCAATTTCGCAAAGTACACCATCAATCTGTGAGGCAGGGGCATTATCTGCGTCAATGAGAAGGGCAATTTTAGCTTCTAAAGGTTTCATTAGGGCAAACGCATACTAATTTTCACTCAACGAAAGAATAATAGTTTCAGCGATTTTTTAAAATTTTTATTCTTAATAAAAGCTTGTTTAACTTTGCTTATTGCGAAAAAAGGGGAGTATGCGTTTTCCCTGTACTTGAGCTAACTTTTTTACCATTTTCGTTCCCCTTCATTCTTGGTGTTTCGCTAGTAAGACATTGCAATTTTAATGGCAAAGATATAGGGATAGGGATAGACGCGATCGCTGCAGTTGAAATTTCAATCGCTATAGTTGAAATTGTAGTTTAAATTTTATTAAGCCTGGGTTGAGGGGGAGTATGGCCACTAAAATTAAGGCAAAATTATAAACCTCAGATCTGAATTGGACTTTTGGGTAGCTCACCATAGATCTAGCTTAAGTATATCCATACTCAAAACTCAAACATGATTCAATCAGTGTAAGTCAATGAGATTCCTAGGGATCTAAATTCGAGGCATTAGCCCCATCTACGACTATAACTATCAGGTGATCCAGTGGTTGCCCTAACTCTAATCTTCTCCAACACCTAACTTTCTTAACAATGAAATTGTCCTGGTTACTTCCCCTCTCTGCGGTATCGACTAACGTTTTGTTATTAGGTAGCGTAGGTTTTGCCCAAACCTCAATTAGCCCGGCGGGGGAAACGAATATTAACACCCAAGTTAATTTTGACCCCCAAACGAATACCTACGATATTTTGGGTGGAGCTACCACCGGACAAAATTTATTCCATAGTTTTGAGCAATTTAATCTGGAAACAGGGGAAGCTGGCAACTTTTTAACGGAAGCGGGCATTCGCAATGTCTTGGGCCGAGTGGTGGGCAATGATCCATCCCGTTTAAATGGCACGTTAGGGGTTACGGGATCGGAGGCGAATTTATATTTAATGAATCCGTCAGGAATTATTTTTGGCCAGGATTTTCAGCTCAATGTACCCGCTGATTTTACTGCCACCACCAGCACCGCGATCGAGTTTGAAAATAATCAATGGTTCAATGCCTATGGCTCCAATAATTTTGATGGTTTAGGCACTGATCCGATCGGATTGGAATTTGCTGGGCCAGAGACGGGCAATATTGTGAATTTAGGGGATATTGTTGGTAAACCTGGGGCCAAAATTGCGTTGATCGGTAATCAGGTGGTGGATGCAGGCTCGATTACCGTTCCCGATGGCACTATTACGATCGCGGCGGTTCCCGATAGTAATCTAGTCAGAATTAGCCAACAGGGGAGTTTATTAAGTTTAGAATTTAAACCCCTCCAGAACGATCGCGGCCAAATTTTACCCATCAAAGCCACTGATATTCCTGGCCTTCTCACCGGCCTCCCAGACGATCGCGGTGTGATCAGCAAACTTGATCTTAATGCCACGGAAAGTTACGCCCTGGCCACCGGAGAACTGATCGCCCCAGAAATTAATATTGTGGGTCAACAAGTGGAACTCAAAGGGGCCACCTTGAACGCCGATGGCATCAATGGCGGCAATATTCGGGTGGGGGGAGAGTTACAAGGTCAAACCGGTTTACCCACTGCCCTTACTACCTACATTGATCAAAATAGTAAGACTTACGGCCAACGCGATCGCTTCAGGCCACGGCGGTCGAATCATCACCTGGGCCGATGGTCGTACCACCATGCTCGGTGAAATTACTGCCCAAGGGGGTAGCAATGGCGGAGATGGCGGTTTTGTGGAAGTATCCGGTAAACAATTTTTAGATTTAAGCACCGGCTGGGCAAAAAGAATTAATGTGGCCGCCCCCAGGGGTCAGGCTGGCAAATTATTACTAGATCCGACCGATGTCATCATTTTTGATAGTACTTCTCCGTTTTCTCCGATCGGTTCATCTCCGATTACTGCCAGTAGCATTGGGGATGAAGATATTAACGACTTCCTCAACTTTAGTGGCAGCTTAGAAATCAGAACTGACGGTTTTGAATCTGGGGAACTAGGGGATATCTTTTTGCAGCCTACCGCCCTCATTACCTGGTCAAGTGTCAATAATAACTCCCTAACTTTAGTGGCTAATAACGACATTGTTCTTGATGGAGCCATTGATTACACCGGTTTTGGCAGCACTAACCCTGTGTTGCTGAGTCTCCAGGCTAACCAAAATATTTTCTCCCTCGGCAATATTAGCGGTTCCAATGGCAGTGTGGAATATATTGCCACCAATGGGGAAGTTGATTTACAAAGTGCAGTGACTACCGGTGGAGGGAATTTAACTGTTACCGCCAATGGACTAATCACCGGTGGCGGCCTCATCAACACGAGTACCGGGAATGCCACCTTTATTTCTCAAAATGGAGCCATCTCCCTACAAAATACCATTAATACTGGGGGAGGAAATATTACCGCTAATGCCAATAATGCCCTAACGGTTACCGGTAGCCTCAATCCTAGTGGTGGCGTGCTGACCCTAACCAGTGCTGGGGGGAATGTGGATACTTCCGCGATCGCGTTGAACTCTGGGGGAGGGAACGTCTTAATTAATGGCAATACGGGGATTGTTGCCAATGCCATCGATACCACAAGCGGTAATCTGAGTTTAATCAGTAGTAACGGCGCGATCGCTACCCAGGATTTAATTACTAGCCCCCTATCCGTGGGCAACGCCGGCAACGTTACGGTGAACGCCGGAACCACGATTAGTCTTGCTAATATTGCCACGGGCACTAATAGCATCGGGAACGGCGGGACAGTGAATTTAACCGGCAATGGCAATATCCTCGTTGGCTATATTGATACCCAAGGAGATTCGGATACGGGCCTAGGGGGAACGGTGACGATCAATACCGGTACGACGACGGGTAACCACTTCAGGGCAGTTGGTTCCTTTACCGATAATCAAGGAATTTCAAGTAGTATCTCTACCTTTGGTGGGGGTGGGGGTGGAGCAATTACCATTACCCATGGTGGCAATGGGGCGGTTGATTTTATTGTGGGCAATGCTTCTGTTAATGGTACCCAAGGGGCCCTTACCACCGGGACAAGCACGATTACCCCCACCCAAGCCTTTAACCAAAGTTTTACCCAGGGTAATATCCAACTCATCACTAACGCCCCAACAACAACCAGGACGACGGATGATGAGGATCCCACGGGTCAGTCCGATGACGATGACGATGGTGATGATGATTATGGAGAGGATGAAGATTATGGCGATTACGATGATAACGGAGGAGATAACTTTTTTGAGGATGACTATGAAGATATCGATGATGATATGGCAGCAGATTTTGAGGACTACGCTGGTTTAGAGGCCGATGGGGTTACCTTAGAAGAATCCCAGCAAATCTTATCGGATATTGAACGCAATACGGGGGTTAAACCAGGACTTTTATATATTCGCTTTAGCCCTACCACCGTTAATGCCCCAGGGATTGCCACTGCCCCATTAAATGATTTAGTCAGCCTTAAAACCGATCGCAAACAAAACAAGTCTGATATTTTCGCCATGGAGTACGAAGATCAAAATGTTTTGATCCCTCGCCAGTCCCTCAACTTCGATCAAACCCAATGGCAGAGCAATAATTATGGTTTATCCGATCGCGAACCATTCCTTAACAGTCAAATTGAGCGCAGTGTCAATGATAAGTTGGAACTAGTACTCGTTACCGCCGAAGGAGAACCAATTCGACAACGGGTTGATGTCACTAGGGGCCAAGTATTACGCCTCGCCGATCGCTATCGGGAAAGCATCACCAATCTACGGCAACCCCAAGCCTTTATGGGGCCAAGCCAACAATTATATTCATTATTGATTGAACCGATCGAGGCGGCTATCCAAGAAAAAGGTTTAACTAATCTCACCTTTTTAATGAATGCGGGACTGCGATCGTTACCCATGGCAGCTCTGTACGACGGGGAACAATTCCTTGTGGAAAAATATAGTGTGGGTTTAATGCCCAGCATTTCCCTAAGTGATAACCGCTATGTGGATGTGAAAAATATGAAAGTACTGGCCATGGGAGCGGAAACGTTTCCCGATCAAAATCCCTTACCCGCCGTGCCGATCGAGTTAGACACGATCGCGAATCGGCTCTGGACTGGTAGTACACAGCTGTTAAACCAGGATTTTAACCTCGAAAATTTCAATGAAGCTAGGGAAAATAAACCCTTTGGCATTTTGCATTTAGCTACCCATGGCGAATTCAAATCCGGTAAACCCTCTAATTCCTATATTCAATTTGGGGATGAAAAATTGACCCTTGATCAATTGCCGGGACTGTCTTTAAATGATCCGCCAATAGAGCTGATGGTGTTAAGTGCCTGTCGCACTGCCCTAGGGGATGAAGAAGCGGAGTTAGGGTTTGCTGGGTTAGCGGTCATGGCTGGGGTTAAATCCGCCATCGGTAGCCTCTGGTACGTCAGCGATGAAGGAACCCTGGCCTTGATGAGTAACTTTTACAATAATTTACTCACGGCCCCCATTAAAGCGGAAGCCCTTCGCAATGCTCAACAACAAATGATTAACGGCGAAACCAAACTGGTGGATGGCCAATTAATGACCTCTAGCGGTATTATTCCCCTCCCGGATAGTTTATCCCAACTGAGCGATCGGACCTTCTCCCACCCCTACTATTGGAGCGCCTTCACCATGATCGGTAATCCTTGGTAAAACATTGGCTATGGTTTCCTTCGGATTAGGATTGTTCCTGTATCTGAGCAGGGGTGAATTAGGTACTATAAAAAGATACTTAGCAACAAAAATTCCCATGGTAAAAACAATCTTGCTACCGGATGAAATGGCAGAAGAGGCAAATGTTTTAGCTGCAAGTCTTGGGGTGTCCCTGGATGAACTATCCATCATGGCCCTAGAAGCATTGTTGAAAAAATATAAACACTCTTCCGATGCAGATCTAGATCTAGAACAAAAAATGGCGATCGCTCAACGGGGCATCACTAAATATCATCAAGCTTTGATTGAGCTGGCACAATGACGGAACCGGTGTGGCTTAATGCTGCCGACATTTACAGTATTCACAAAAAAATTATTTCAGTTTCTGGGGGTAAACCAGGCATCTTAGATGGGGGAAGGATTGCTTCTAGTCTCAATAAAGCCAAAAATGTTTTCTATTATTCTGAGAACTCAGATATCTTTAATCTGGCAGCGGTCTATGGCTATGGTTTTGTCAAAAATCACTGCTTTATGGATGGCAACAAACGAGTGGGACTCATGGTTGTCTACACTTTTCTTGGGATCAATGGTTGGGAATTAATCGCAAGCAATAATGATGTCGTTAAAGTTTTTTCTGAGCTAGCGGCAAGTCAAGGTTCACAAGCTATGGAAATTGAAACGTTAGCCCAATGGATTAGGGAAAACACTCGCCCTATCTAATGCCCATATTGATGAACTTTAATACTCTAATACCTAAATTCAATACAGATAAACTTTGGAGTGTCTATTTTTTTAACTTAACACCTAACAAATAGAGAAGGGCGATCGCGGAATTTGAGGGAGCA
>JAAUPO010000046.1 GCA_012033095.1 Synechococcaceae cyanobacterium RL_1_2
CCCTTACTAAGGGGGGCTAGGGGGGATCCCTTGAATCTTACGGGGAAAAGGAGGGGTGAATAGGAACCTTTACACCCGTGGGATCCCTAAATCCCCTTTGATAAGGGGGACTTGAAGAAAAAAAATCTAGTTTCCCCTGCAAACCCCTACAAAATAAGCTTATTAAGGAGGAATAGGTTGTATTTGTTGAGGTTATTAGCTTTGCCCCTTTCCCTGCTTTGATTAGGTTTAGTAAATATTTTGCCGTAATGGCAGCCCCCAGCCCCAACCAAATGGTTAACTGCTGCGGGGTTATGGTCGTGCATAAATCCTTGAAGCCAGGCTGATAACAGAATAAACCACCTTGTTCTATGGGGAATTTTAGTGATATGGCACAACAACCTAAAAAAGTATTGGCATTAGCTGGTTTATTTGGAATTGGGATCTTATCTATGACGAACCCCGATCGAGAAACCTACACCAAATATGCCTCCTCTGCTCTAAACCGGCATTGTAATAATCTCATTTGTGATTGGGGAATGACCATTTGGGGCGGGAAAGTCCGTGAACTCATTGATCAAAATACCGAACGTTATAACTTGGTTTTATTTTCCATTTACCGCAGTCAATTAATTGATAACCAAGAAATTGTAACGTTGGCGATCCTCGGTAATTTCGTCACGTTTTAAGGGGAGTCCCCCTCCTAGCCACCCTTACTAATGGGAAAAATCTTCAAGTCCCCCTGATCAAGGTTGATTTAGGGGGATCTCTCTGGTGTAACACCGCCGCTCCATTATTGGGTTTATGATTCGTAAACCCCTACAAGATAAACTTACTAATGGGGAAGACAGCTTATTTTAGGCTTCACGAATGGATTTGATAAGATCTAATAACTCTTCCGCCGCAAAACTTAAATCCACCAAATCTTGATTATCCTCCCTCACCCCAGCTAGTACAGCCTCGGATTCATTAGGCTTAAGAACAGAATTAATCTGATCTAACCATTGATCCTCCGGGGAGTTGGCATAGATGCGGTTCAGAAGGGGGATTAATGCCTGCAAATCAAAACTTTGAACTGCGTCATTATCTCCAAATTCCTCTGTAATCTCTCTATAGGTAGATTCTAGGTAATACATCTCATCAATTAAGGTATCGATCGCCGGGAGATTAGCGATCGCGATAGTTTCCCCGATCAAATTGGTTTGATGATCTGCGACAAACCCCAATAAGCTTACTTCCTCTAAATTTTCTGGGATCTGGGCCACCACAAACCCCATGCTATCCTCCGGGCGATCGCTAGGAAGTTCAATTTGTTGTTGCTCCCCCGTCACCCCCAAGCAAATTAGGCGGCCATACCCCGGAACTGGTAAATCGGCCCAAGGTTGGCTCACGCGGTTGGGAGAAAGACCATAGTAACTATTCTGTAAATCAGTCCCATAATCTGCCCAGGTTAAATATTTTGCGGTAGCGAACAGGGCTATGGTCTGCAAAAAAAATATCCTTTTGAGTCTGGGGACGGTGGTGAGCGATCGCCCATTGTTTCCCTTGCTCAATCCACGCTTCCGCGATCGGCACATTAATTATGGAGTCTTTTTCTGTTGTCAGCATAGTTCTAATCTGTTCTCAACTTTATAAAATTTAATTTTATGCATATCACCATGCGCGATCGCCCCAAGGGTTTCCATTTTATTTGAGATGCTGCGCGATAAATCTCTTCACCACCTCTAAATCCAACTCCAAAGATTTAGCAATTTCCTCTACACTAATCCCTGCTTCAGCTAAAGGAGCGATCGCCATTAACTTACCTTCCTGAAGACCTTTATTGATGCCCTCCTGAAGACCTTCATTGATGCCATCCTCAAAAGCTTCTTGATAAGCGCGGGTGTCCCTGAAACTTTCTGCTATACCTAACATTTGACTGACCTCCCTAAAGGTGAGACTAGGAATTTTATACACCATGATTGTTTGAATTAACTCAATCATAGCCTCTTTTTGTAGGGAGTTAAGACTGGTGGCGCGTACCTGCTTAGCCAATTGTTGAGCTTGCATTTTAGCTTCGGTTTCTGGCTCTATAATTAATTTCAATGTATTTAAACCCAGGGAATCTTCTGACTTCAGTTCATCTAGGTACAGAATTTGTACTTCTGGGGTTGCCAATAAAGATACGTAGGGTTGACGGTATTCAGCATCGGGCTCAATGGCTCGACTTGCAAACAAGACGATCGCTCGCCAGGATTGTTGAAGATTATGGCTAAGGTATAAGAATATTTCTGCAAATAAACGACCGTAAATATTGTTATTTTTTTGAAATTGGATCTCAATAAAATATATGGGAGCACCGCTTTGCTCTGGAATAAATACCCCATCCATCCGAAAAGCTGTTTGTTTTACTTCAATCGAATCAAATCGATAGCCATTTGCTCTTTGGGGATCTTCCCCCACTAACTCAAAGAATACTTGGGGATAGGTTTGGAAAATTCGGTAAAAAATTGAGTCTGTTTTCATGGTTCCTCGATCGCGGGTTATCCCTAGTTCCGTGACGGCTAAAAGAAACCTTCCCGTTAATTCCTATTCTCCCTCATAATAATTTTCTAAATCAATTTGATTAAGGTAGCAATCCTCGATCGCCCATAAATTCTCTAGTAGATAGGGTAAACATTGCTTGATCCAAAAATTTTGAATCATTGACTGAGTTAATTGATAAACAGGAGCCAACTTAAGCCAAGATATGGGGACATACCCAAAAAAATCAAAGCGGTGGCGGGCAATAGATTGGGCATTACAATCTGGAAATTCGTGGGACACCTCGGCAGAGTTGGAACTTCTTTTAGCCACATAGCATAAATTTTGGGGAGGTTCTAAAGGAGGCTCTTCCAGTCTATTTTCTAGCCATTGCTTAAAGTAACTTTCTTCCTCATTGGGCTGGGGTTGGCTAACTGGAGAATGCTTAATGATGAGTGAGTAAAAGTTATCTATACAAGTACGATTTTTAAAGGATTCATAGGTTTGGCGAGGGAAATTAAACTTTTTGGCAATGGTTACTTGATTGATTTTTGCTTCCCCATACTTGATGGCAAGATGTATTGCAAGGACATCAGCGCAATGGCACGTAGTTTTTTGGGGTGGCGCATATCTTCAAGGTCTGTTCTAAACCGCTGATAAATTAGTTCCATGCGTTGGGATGGAGTCAATCCATTTTCCTGAGCTAAGGATTTAATGTCTTCTAATGTATCCAGAAGCGATCGGCGTTTCCCTTGTTCTGCTTTACCAATTGGGCGAGTTAGGGATTCAAGGTGCGGAGTAATTAATTGTTGAATTTTGGTTTGGATTAGGTTGATATCCACCTGATAATAATCATTGCTCTGTTGGTTCGGTAAAATATGCTCGTCAAAAAATTTTTGGGCAGTGCGATCGGAAAAACGGGATTTATGTTCCTCGCGATAGGTGTTTACGGCTTGCTCCCAATCTTTTTGACTAAACCCCTTGGCTTTAGTTTGGCTTAGTTCCTCTAAAATCAGCCATAGCTTTAAGTTGCTGTCAGGGCGATCGGGAAACACAATATCAATCAAACCCCATTGAGCCTGAGCTTAGAATTAACCCAGACTGATAATTTATCCTTCAAGGTTGTCGCTTGGCTGCGATCGGGATCAAAATCCGTCAATATCGTCTTTAAAAATTGATTTTGCACTAAATTTTTAAAGCTTTCATATTCTTGCTCGCATGTATCACGATTGCGAAGGTAAAAAGGTAAATAGGATTATCTTTGTACTGTTTAGGGTGGGATAAGTTTAGCTTTTCAAAAACCTGCGCTAGGAGCTCAGTATGAACTTTTCTTAGCTCTAACTTTTCTAGTTTCTTCAGGCGAAGATCTAATTGGTTTTGCTCACCTGCGCCTTGATTGAAGACCTGTTTGATCTGTTGTATTTCGACAAAAATGCCATGATAACGTTGCAAAATGGCGATAAATTGTTGTTCCTGTTCCGTCTCTGGGGTATAGGTTTCGAGGTAATGCAATAACAACGACATTTTGATCCGCCATCAAGAACAATGATTGACAATTATTGTAACTGGAAAAATTGTGGATATAACGGGACTTACCCATTGACCATGGGTCTGCCATGCTGGAGGGTATCGTCTTTGCCAAACAGCTAGACTTTCGGACAGTGCTGATGGATAGCTGGTATGCTCCCCAGAAACCGATGGCTCACATTGACCAATTAGGGAAGATTTATTATTGTCCTCTCAAGCCCAACCGGAAAGTAGACGACAGTGGCGGCAGTCAACCCTATCAACGAGTCGATGCCGTCGATTGGGATGAGGCAACCTTAGCCCATGGCAAACAAATTAAGATACGTGGATTCCCAAGGGATAAGAAGGGGAGACGATTCTGGGTTAAGGTGTCTTCCCACCGGACAGATTTTGTTGCAACTAACAACCTGACTCAAGATTCTACCGATGTCGTACAAGATGAGTCTGGCATCCGTTGGAAGATTGAGGCGTTTCTCCGCGAACTCAAACAACTTACTTGTGTTGAGGCTTGTCCGTGCCGTAGGGGACCCATGCAACGGAATCACATTGCTTGTTTTCCCGCTCGATGATGTACTTTTGACACGGTGTAAGCCGTAATGAACCCATTCAACGGAATCACATTGCTTGTGCTTTATTAGTTTGGACTCATCTCAAGACTCTTGCTTATCAGAGTGCTCAAACTATTTATCAAATTAAGCATGGGATGCTCTCCAAATATTTCATCTCACAACTTAAGCGACCTATTATTTCTATGGCTCTTGCGTAAGTCCTGTAGGTTTTAATCTTCTATCTGAATACTATTTTCAACCTTCGTTTCAATCCTGATTTCAGGGGAGTTGAATTTCTCTTCTGCCATTGGGATAGAGCTTAATTCCCCATCTGGGCTAATGGTAAAAATTTGATCCTTGAGTAAGACCACCCCTGATCCGTTAGCAAAGGGGCCGGCCCAATCGAACTGAGGCGGAATAATGCTTTGGCCCTGGGGGTTAATATAGCCATACTTTCCTTCGATCAAAACCACCGCCAAGCCTTCGACGAAAATATCAGCTTGATCAAATTGGGGAGGAATGATCCTTTGCCCCGTGGTATTAATAAAGCCAACTTTGCCATCGATGACCACCCTGGCTAGTCCCTCAAAAAAACCATCGGGATCGGCAAAATCAAACTGGGGAGGAATTACTCTCATCCCGACAGTATTGATATAACCCCATTTTTTCCCCACCTCGATCGCGGCAAACCCACCATTAAAGGAACCTGCCCAATCAAATTGAGGGGGAATCACCCGGGCCCCACTGGTGTTGATATAACCCCATTGTTCATTGACTTTAACCAGGGCTAACCCAAAGGAAAAATCTTTAGCCGCATCAAATTGGGGAGGAATAATTCTTTGGCCCGCAGGATTAAGATAACCCCACCGACCATTGTCGTTAAAGGGCAATAAGGATTTTTCAAAGGATTGGGATAATGTTGGCTCTGGAGTAATGGCTTCTTCCGCCATAATGATGGCCAATGGGGGAACCGCGATCAATTGGCCCATGGCTACAGAGGGCAAAAACCCCCAAGGGAAGCTAATGCAGCTTAAAATTAATTGTAATTGTGATTGTGATTTAAGAGCCATACCTAAATTTTGCCTAGGATAAGAAGAAGACTAATGGATAGGATCTAGGGATTACTTGGGAGAACTAGGCTTAGGACTATAGAACCCATTTGGTATCTATCGGTAGATTGGTAATGCTTGAACTGTATTGATTTCATGCTGATCGGGTTCATTTTGATCAAGGTTTTTCAGCTCAGGTCTTACTGTGCATTGACCGTTAAAAGCGATATACCTGAAAGCCGTATTGTTCAAGATCAAGATCTCAAATGGGTTCTATAGTTATAATCCCATTGATTTTTACTGCAAAAATATCACCAATCCCTACAGAATAAAGTTTTGTTATTTCGGATCTAGCTTAACTTCCTTCCCTGTGGTTATGGCAATTAATCGGTTAATGAGTTCTATTTTTGTGCAATCTCCAAAGACTCCACCTCTAACCGTAATTCCACCCTCGGATAATTAACGTTTCATCAAGCGGGCCATTTCCCGTTTATTATCTCGCTCTTTAATGGTTTGACGTTTATCGTGAATTTTCTTGCCTTGGGCTAAACCAATCAATACCTTGACCCAACTATTTTTAAAATACATTTTGAGAGGCACGATCGTTAAGCCCTTGCGCTCCACCTGGCCAATGAGTTTATTGATTTCCTGTTTTTTCATCAACAGTTTACGGGTACGGCGAGGCTCATGGTTAAAATACTGGGAACTTTGCTGATAGGGGGAAATATGGGCATTAATTAACCAAGCTTCGCCATTTTTGACGAGAATATAACCATCTTGGATATTAGCTTTCCCTTCTCGCAAAGATTTAACCTCCGTTCCCACTAACTGAATTCCAGCTTCATAGGTTTCAAGGATGGTATATAAAAAGCGAGCTTGGCGGTTATCAGTAATGATCTTTACACCCTTGCTTGGAGTTGCCATAGTGACCTAAATCTAATTATCAGCACTCTATTATAACGCGGGGTTTTATGGTTAAGATCTTTCTATCCTAGGAATCTATCGGCTTTCTCAGGGGATATTGGCGAAGGGGAAAAATTAGATCGCATCTAAATCAATTAATAGCTGCTATCTATCAGCGATCGCTCTGGCTGTTTTAATAAGGAGAATTAACTACTAGGACAAAAGTTGCGCCAAAAAACAGTAAATAGGTCTGAGGGCTCTACGCGGTAAAGATTACAACCAATTTCGCCATAGTGCTTATGTGGCAAGGGTTTAAGGTTTTTGTTCTGTAGTTAGGACAAATCATTAAAAAGTCCCCACAATTTGGGGGGATTTAGGGGGGCAAGATGCAAATTCAATTGACTTTATAAATAGCCTTTAATGGCTTCAACAATTTCCTGATCCTACTGGGCGGATTTGATATTATTCAATGTCTTAGTCTAGGATGCTAGGAAAGCAGCATCGCTAGGCTAGCAAAAAAATCGATTAGGTCGATTTTCCTAGGGTGATTATTGGTCATTAACCCTTAATTTAGCAAACCCTATTTTATTGCTATTTTTGGGTTTGGGTTTGAGTTTTAAAATCCTTAGCAATTAATTCCATAATCGATTGGCGATCGAGTAAGCCTAGTACTTGCCCCTGATCGTTAACTACCGTTAGTTGCTTAGTGGATTTTGGTTGTAACGTTTGCCAAATTTCAAACAAAGAATCACGGCTATTCACAATTCCTAAATTCGTCATCGAGACGGTCAACTCTTTCACCTTCACCGTAACCCAATCAGAGGTAATAACCGTGTTAATACTTTCACTAGTGATGGTGCCTAACAATTTTTTTGCTTCATCCACCACTAAAAATTTATGCCATTGATCTTGGCCAATTACATAATTATTGGCAAATTCCCTCAATGTTAAATTTGCATCAATAATAGGACTATTAATAATAATGGCATCTTGAGCATTGTGGTTACTTAGGGCCTGTTGCAATTGTCCATATTGCCAGGAAAGTTGAGCATTTTGTAGAACAAACCAAGACACCAATAACGTCCAAATATTGCCAAAATTGTTGTGACCTAACAGGCCCATCACACTTACAAGAATACCTAAACCTGCTAAAAATTGACCCGAACGACTGGCGACAATAAGGCCTTTCGCTGGACTTTTGGTGATTTGCCAGACCAGGGATTTTAGAACGTTACCGCCATCTAAGGGTAACCCTGGAATCATGTTAAAGGCGGCCAAAAAAAAGTTGATCGTGGCTAGGTTATAGAGGATATAGTCCACAATAGAGAGGGACTGGGGGATGCTAACCCGCACAATGCTAATGGTACCGAATAAACCAAAGCTCACGAGGGCCCGCGATCGCGATCGAAAAAGCTTCTAGAGGGGTTTTGGATTCTTTTTCAAGGGATGCTAAACCACCAAATAAAAACAAAGTTATGGACTTAACTTCAATTTTTTGGGTTAGAGCCACCAAGCTATGGCCTAGTTCATGGGCTAATACGGAACCAAAGAGTAGTAGGGCAGAAATCAAACCTAAAACCCAAGGTAGCCAAAGACTATCAGGGGTAAAACGGGCTAATTCTCCGGCATAGCTGAGCGTAATTAATCCAAGAATCAAAAACCAAGAATAATTGACATAAAAAGGAATACCAAAAATTGTTCCTAAACGCACACTGCCTTTCATCGTGGTTATGCTCCTGACATAATAGCTCTCTAAAAGTATTATTGTAGCTAATCCCTAGCCTACACAATAACCGTGGGTAAATCTTACATAACTTAAACTTATTTGTTTAGAAACTTGTTTAGGGAAAAATTCTTATTTCAAATCTAGGGTAAGGGGTGATTTCGCTGGGATAGGGAAATTTTGATTTCGATCGCCCTAGGTAATTTGATAAGATCTACAGGCGCGGCTAGACCACTCTTTGTCTATGGCCGTTAATTTACACACTGCGATCGTACTCCATGGCTAATCAAACACAAGAAAGAATTACTCTCCTCTCCCAGCGACAAATTGAAAAAATGAGAGCTGCGGGCAATTTAGCCGCTAAATTATTAGATTACCTCGAACCCTTGATTCAGCCTGGAATTAGCACCCAAGAGCTAAACGATGAAGCAGAAAAATGGACTCAGGCCCATGGGGCTGTTAGTGCCCCCCTAGGTTATGGGAATCCACCCTTCCGCGATCGATCTGTACCAGCGTCAATGAAGTGATTTGCCATGGCATTCCCAGCCCGAAACAAATTTTGAAAGAAGGGGATATTATTAATGTCGATGTTACGCCAATTTTAGATGGTTATTACGGCGATACTTCCCGCACTTTTTTTGTAGGGGAACCTTCCCCCGCTGCCCGTAGGTTAGTTGACGTAACCAAGGAATGCTTATACTTAGGTATTGCCGCCGTTAAACCGGGCAATAAAATTGGAGATATTGGAGCAGCGATCCAAACCTATGCAGAAGGAGAGGGTTTTTCTGTGGTCAGGGATTTTGTGGGCCACGGAATTAGCAATAAATTTCACACCGCTCCCCAAATCCCCCATTACGGGAAACCGGGCACAGGCAAAAAATTAGTTCCTGGCATGGTCTTTACCATTGAACCGATGATCAATGAAGGTACCTATAAAGCAAAGGTTTTAAAGGATAAATGGACTGCCATCACTAAAGACCGTAAACTGTCTGCCCAATTTGAACATACGATCGCGGTAACCGAGGAAGGGGTAGATATTTTAACTCTACGCATTGACTAAATTGGATTAAATTTACCGCCCCTGCCGTCAGTGACCGTAACCCCTGCGGCTATCCATCGCGATCGTTTTAATGCTAAGTCCTAATTTTGCTACGGATAGAAGGTAATCATTATCGCCGGATATTACCTGATGAAGTTTCATTCTAATTGCAATCTTAAACCTAAGCCATTAGCCCTAGGGGTTAGAGGCTGTTTATAAAGTCCATTGAATTTGCATTTTGCCCCCTAAATCCCCTAATTTGGGGGACTTCATTGGTTAAAACCTAAGTGATTTCCTCCAGCA
>JAAUPO010000466.1 GCA_012033095.1 Synechococcaceae cyanobacterium RL_1_2
GTGAGCCCTGGGGGTTATTCATCATTCCACTAATGGACAGTAATTGTTAATGCTCCCTTGTCGCTAGCCCGTCCCGATCTGTTGTCAAATCAAATTTATTTTTTTATCCATGCTTGTTCTTAACCATCGACCGATTCACACCGTCATTTTTGATATGGACGGCTTGATCATTAACAATAGCTATATTTACCGTCTTGCTTACCAAGCTGCGGCTAAAAACCTGGGCTATACTATCGATGATGATTTATATAATCGTTTTTTGGGGGTTCCCCACGATGTTTGTAACCAAATTTTAGTCGCCAGTTTTGGGGATGATTTTCCCTGCGGGGATTTTTCCGTTGAAGTCGATCGCGAATATGAACTCTTAATTAAAACGACCCCAAACATTTTCCATGAAGGTTTTGCCCCATTATTAGCTTTTCTTAAAGACCATCAGATTAAATTGGGTCTAGCCACCAGTTCTACCTTGGCTAAAGTGCAGTTTCATTTTCACAACAGTCCTTACTTAGATGCATTTGATTTTATTGCCACCACCGAAGATCTGACCTGCCCGAAACCAGATCCGGAGATCTATCACCTCAGCCTCGATCGCTTAGATAGTTCTCCAGATACCACTATTGTCCTAGAGGATTCTAACCAGGGTATGAGGGCAGCGATCGCGGCAGGTTGTTTAGCCATCATGATTCCCCGCATTGATCCCCCAGCGACGGATGTGGCGAGATCGGCAACGATGATTTTAGATAGCTTGCAGGATTTGATTCCCCAATTACAATCAAAGGAAAAAATCGGAGCTTATCAAAGCTAGTCCCCATGGTTAAGGTTGAGCTAACCCCTACAGAATCTAGTGGTTTAACCGTCATGATTTGATGGCTAGTCCAATGTTGTAACCCCTAGGGAATGAGGATTTAATCAAATCTAAAACTTACATGGAGATACGCCCCCTTGGGGGGTGTTTGAAAAGCCCCCCTTGCCCACCATTCTGGGGGAAATCACCTAGATTTTTAGGCAATTAAGTCCCCAACTTGGGGGATTTAGGGGGCTTGTGCGTAAGTCTTAGCTAAGACGATAAGACGATCGCTGTGTAACTGTAATGTCTTGAGTATAGGAAAAGGAAATAGCCTATTCCTTCACCATGGTTTTCACGTAGTTAGGCAGAGCAAAGGCTGCTTGATGGATTTCGTAGTTGTAGTACTGTAATTTTTCCTTTGCGGTGAAGGTTTCTACGATCGCGCGATCGGGATTAACCAAATCAATCCCTCCTTTTACTGCCACCTGGAAACTCCATAGGCCAGAAGGATAGGTGGGAATGGGAAATAATAAAATTTTGACCTGACTGGGGCCAAAAATGCCTTTAAGACATTGATTTAGTTCCACAAAGGTTTCTCGATGAAAACTAGGGGACTCAGCTTGGGTAATCAATAAACCCTTCGGTTTGAGAATGCGATCGCAATGGCCATAAAATTCAGCGGAAAATAAACCCTTAGACGGCCCCACCGGATCAGAACCATCAATAATTACTAGATCGTAGGTCTGATCTTCCCCCTGGGCGACGTAGGTAATGCCATCCCCAATAATTAAATTTAATTTAGGATGATTTAACGCTTGGGCAATGTGGGGTAAATGTTGACGGGAAGCTTCTACCACGGTTTGATCAATTTCCACCATGGTAATGGTTTCAATTTGAGGATGTTTGATCAATTCCCGCACCGTACCGCCATCCCCACCGCCGATCACTAAAACGTGTTTAATGTCGGGATAGGCTAACATCCCTGGATGCACAATCATTTCATGGTAATGAAACTCATCCTGTTCTGTACACATGAACATTTCATCAATTAGCAAAGCTTTACCGTAGCGATAGGTATCAATCACCCTCACCCGCTGAAAGTCCGATGTTTCATCAAATAAAATATCCCCCGTATAACGAAGGGAAAGAGCTTGATCTTCATCGCGATCGGTAAACCACACCGGGGATTGCGCTAAATTGGTCATGGACAGATTGTTACCATAGGGATTAATTTCAATTGATATTTTAGGGGATTTATGGCGAAAACCTTGCCCGATTTTGGTTTAATTACGGGGGCTTTTTATCCCCTCCGCTTATTTGGCTTACTGCTTAAAAATCCAAACCTCTTAATCTATTTTGCCATCCCGATCGCGGTTAACGTCATCATTAGCGGTTTAGTTTATTGGGGTTTAATTAACCTTACGGGTTGGTTGACTGGCATCATTAATGATTACCTCGCCAATCTCCTTAGTCTGGCCGAGTCATCTAATTTGCAATGGCTAGATTTTCTATCGGGGATGGTGCCCGTACTAAATATTATCCTTCGCATCATTATTTTTGGTATTGCCCTGATTTTGGCCGGGATTGTAATTCTACAATTTGGGGTAATTTTAGGGGCCCTTGGTATGGTCAACTCTCGGAACAAATCGAAAAAAAAGTCACTGGCCGCATTGAAATTGTAGAGGTGTCCATTGTTCAAGATATTGGCCGGGCGATCGCGTTTGAACTAAAAAAATTATTATTACTAGTGGCTGTTAGCCCGATTGTCCTAGTCCTCAATTTTCTCCCAGCCATCGGCTCGGTGCTCTCCACCATCAGCGGATTATGTTTAAGTGGCACGATCGTCTGTTTAGACTTTTTTGACGGGCCCCTAGAACGCCGTCGCTTAAAATTCCGGCAAAAACTTTAAATTAGTGTGGGGTAATTTACCTGCTAGCGGTACCTTTAGTCTCGTTTGTCTCTTTTTAATTAGCATTCCCCTACTTAATTTGATCACTATTCCCGTCTGTGTAGCCAGCGGTACTATGTTCGTCTGCGATCGGGTTTTACCGAAACTTAGGGCCCAGCCCCCATCCTAATTTGCCCAATGGGACGATTAACCCTATCCAAATAAATCTTTAGCATGTAAATCGCCCCAAAACTTAAGCCTTTAAACCAGTGAATCTAACTACAGGATAAAAACCTTAAACCCTTGCAACAAAAGCACTCTAGCGAAATAAATTGTAATTCTTACCGAGTAAAGCTCTCAGACATATTTAAATTTTTTTAGCACAACTTTTGTCCTAGTAGTTAGCCAGTGCATATAGCTTGTAGCCATAACAATCAGGACTTACGCAAAAATTTCGATTCTATCCTAGAAACCATGATGTTTGGGGACAATCGCTCAAGCAAGTCCC
>JAAUPO010000467.1 GCA_012033095.1 Synechococcaceae cyanobacterium RL_1_2
AAATTTTTGCGTAAGTCCTGAGAACGTGTTTGAAAGTATCAAATGTTGTGGAGTCGCCCCCTAAATCCCCCAAGTTGGCGAACTTTATTGCTTAAAATTTAGGTGATTTCCCCCAGACTGGGGGAGCAAGGGGGCTTTTCAAACCCATTCTGAGTTTAATAGTTTGAACTTAAACAATTTTCAAAGTTTTGATTTCCTAACTACTCACTACTCACTGTTAAAGGTTTGAGATTGCCATCAACCCTGTAAATCTCAGATGTTTGACGGATATTAATGGATGCGATCGCGAAGGATCAAGGATTCAATAAAATTCAATAAACAATAAAAAAAGTGCACATCAGATAATCTGCACTTTGGTGGCTCCATCATTTCTGATCCCTCCCTAGGGAATAGGAGGATCAAGGGTATAACCTACGTTTAAGAAGCTAAGCAAGCTTGTAAATCAGCTTCCGGGGTGGTAATACTTTGCAAGTTGTATTTTTCCGATAGTAGCTTAAAGACATTGGGGGAAATAAAGGCAGGTAAGGTGGGGCCCAGACGAATATCCTTAATCCCTAGATAGAGCAACGTTAATAATACGGCCACTGCTTTTTGTTCGTACCAGGATAGGATCATAGACAGGGGTAGTTGATTAATCTCTACGTCAAAGGCTTGGGATAACGCGATCGCAATCTGAATCGCAGAATAGGCATCATTACATTGGCCCACATCTAATAATCGAGGAATGCCCCCAATGGTGCCGAGATCTTGATCAAAGAACCGGAATTTCCCACAGGCAAGGGTCAGCACAATACAATCCGCCGGAACCTGTTCCACTAATTCTGTGTAATAGTTGCGATCGGGTTTAGCCCCATCACAGCCTCCCACCAGGAAAAAGTGACGAATGTGGCCAGCTTTAACCGCCTCCACCACCGTATCCGCCACACTTAATACCGCATTGCGGGCAAAACCGGTGGTCACTTGGCGGGGGGTGTCCGTATCCGTAAAACCAGGTAAGTTGAGGGCAGTTTCAATGACGGAAGCATAATTGGTAATGCCATCTGCCCCAGCGATTAAGTTCGTTAAACCGGGATAACCCACAGGCCCCACACTAAACAGCTTTTGTTCATAGTTTTCATGGGGGGGCATCAGGCAATTGGTGGTGATGACGATGGCCCCGGGAAACTTAGCAAAATCTTTAGTTTGGTTTTGCCATGCGGTACCGTAATGGCCATACAGATGGGGATAGGTGGTTTTAAGTTTGGGGTAACCATGGGCGGGCAATAATTCTCCATGGGTATAGACGGTAATATCTTTTCCTACGGTTTGTTTCAGGACTTGTTCCAGTTGGGGAATATCGTGGCCAGAAACTAAAATTGCTTTACCGGGTCGATGGTTTAGGGGGACTACCGTAGGAACGGGATGGCCATAGGTGCCGGTGTGGCCTCCATCTAACAGTTCCATGGCCAGAAAATTTATTTCCCCGACTTTTAGGGCTAAACCTACCCAATCATTGAGGGTTAAATCATTGCGATCGAGGGCGGCTAGGGCTTCATAGCAAAAGGTATAAATGCGATCGTCTTCTTGGCCTAATTCCGAGGCATGAAAAGCGTAGGAGGCTAAGCCCTTGGCACCATAGAGGACAGTTAATTTTAACGAAAAAATATCGACATCCGCTCCAGCTTGACTCAAAAATTGCAAAGCTAGATCCTGGCCTTGGAGGGCCAAACTATCTTCAAAATTAGGAGTATAATTCGCCATAGCTGACCAAGTTTGTGGTCCTGCTACGGCCTGTACTTGTTGTTTTAATTGTTCCCGTCCATCAAGAGCTCGTCGAATATATTGACTAAACCGTTTTTGATCAAAATTAACGTTAGTCATAGTGGCAAAAACACTTTCACAGGTGAGGCGATCTAGGGCGAGGGTATCTAGACCATGGCTTTTTGCTACTAACGCGATCGGAGCAATGCCCCGCAAAAGATAAACTAATAAATCTTGAATACCATTAACTTCCGGACTTTTACCGCAGGCTCCCCATTGATGACAGCCTTGACCACTAGCGGTTTGTTCGCATTGTTCACAAAACATAAACAGTTGTTTGAAAAGAGTGTTAAAAGGGATAAGCAACAGGTTGTTAAACTCAGATCAATTAATCCTTAATTACAGCTTAACTATAGAGATTTAACTAATTGCACCAATGGGATGATCATACCCTTTGAGCTAGGGACAAATATGGTTTTGAGTAGTTATGTAAAGTAAATTTAGGTGTCAAAATTCTAAAGAAAATAGGCTCTTTTTGAGGTAATGGGGGTTTTCATCCTTGAGCTTGGGATAATTGTGGTAGTACGATAGAACCTAATTTGGGATCTAATCCAGCAATCAGAAGCCTTACAGCTAGCTTGATCCCTTTGTTCTGTAGCAAAAAATAACTTTCTTGAGCCGCCTCTGTCGTAGATTAGAGCTGATTGATAAAGCCCCCCGCCCCCAATGCTGGGGAGAAATTTCTGAAAATCATGAAAAGTCCCCCCAATTTGGGGGATTTAGGGGGCAAAAGGCAAATTCAATAGGACTTGCTCAACAATTTCGATTCTGTCCTGGAAACCATGATGTTTGGGGAGAGTCATTCAAGCAAGCCCCTCAACTTTGGGGGATTTAGGGGGCTTTTGCGTAAGTCCTATAGACTTGGTTTTCAATGTACTCAATGGTCACAAGCTATTTAGGATTGCTATAGCACTACCTTAATTTGGGATTGTCTCTGCCGCTATGATTAGGGATATAGCAAATTTACTTATGGTTATAGTCAATTTAATTTAGTATGGGGTGGCTGTTCCTCTCAATGGAATGTTTTTCAGATCTATTTGTTTCCCCTAATTATTTAAAAAGACTATAACTTTATTGAAATAATGAAAATAATGAATTATAGCCATAGCCATGAATATCAGGACATGTCTAAGGGTTAAAAACTTTAGGTAGTGAGGTTTTAACCATGATTAATTCGATTAATTGTTTGTAATCAGATTGGCTACGGCTATAAATTCCATTCGGGAGCATCCCAATTATGTAAATTGCCTACTTTGCTAACGACAGAATAGGGGTTTCAACTCCTAAGATGAGTGTTTCTGCAAAAGTGAAATGCTCCTATTCCATTCAGTTAAATCCATAGTGCAATAGATAATCTGGCCCATTGGGCGAGAACGCGATC
>JAAUPO010000468.1 GCA_012033095.1 Synechococcaceae cyanobacterium RL_1_2
GGTGAAACCGCGATCGAGATGAAACGGGACGATTTAGATGGGAAGCCCGACAATATCAAGGAAAAAATTGTTGCTGGTCGGATCGAAAAGCGGATTAAGGAATTATGCTTACTGGATCAACCCTACGTGAAGGATCAAAGCATCACCATTGATGAATTGATCAAACAAAAAGTAGGTAAACTAGGGGAAAATATCCAAATTCGTCGTTTTTCTCGCTTCATTCTTGGGGAAGGTATTGAAAAAGAGGAAAGTGATTTTGCCGCTGAAGTGGCTGCTCAAACCGGTGGCGTGGTTTAGTTGATCGCAATTTCGATCCCCATTCATTCCCCCAGGCGATCGCGTGGCTTCCAATGTAACCCCATTACTTCCATGGCAGTGGGGCTGAATTAGTTTTTCCCCTTTCATCCTTCTAAAAGCCACCTTTTTTAGTAAGGGGGAAGTACTATCTCCACCGCGATCGTGTAGGTTACCGTAGATTAAAAATGTAGATTAAAAATCTAGATTACTAATATAAGGAGATGGGCCATTCCCGTCTCCTAATTTTATTCCTAGCAATTAATCAATTATGATCAATCCGATTCAACAATTAGAGGAAGAGTTAACTGGGGTGAGGCAACAAACCCTATCCCTAGCTGGCGAATTGAAAGCCTCCTACTTGAAATATTTACAAGTATTAGGGGACTGTATGCAAAAGCAGCTTATTTTATCGGCTTATCAGATCTGTATTCAGGCCTACCCCAAACAGTTTTTAGCCTTATCTGTGAACGATCGCCAACGGATTCAAACCAAATTAAAGGATTTAACCCACCATAGCCACAGTCAAATTACCGAAATTTTAGAGCGTGTTCCCCCATCACCTCCCCAGGAGCGGGTTAACAAATTACCCGATTTGATGGAAAAAGTATTAAAGGAATTAGGGGTGGAGCATTTTGAAGATGCCTACGATGACGACGAGGAAGAAGAAGGGAACGAGGACTATGATTTTGAAGGAGAACAAGCAGAAGAATATTTAGAAGAAGAGCTAGAGGAAGAAGCAGTATCCCCCTTTGCCCAGCTAATTCAGGCAGAAGAAGACCAAGGGATCGATGCCAGTACCATCGAAGATCCGGCAATTTTACTGCAATGGTATCAAGGCGTTGAATATGGTCTAAAGGAATTGTTCGCCCAATTATCCAAGGATACAAACCAGGTATTGCAGGATTATCAGGTACTACCGAATAAAGTACCGGAAAAGTTAATGGAGATGGTGTTAAATACCAACGATGGCCCCAGCCATAACCGAAGGGCCCCCCATATTTTAAATGTGATGGTAGAAGCCTCTCCTAAAGGAGGTAAAAAGAAACAACGTAAATTAATTAAAATTATTGCCATTCGCCTTAAGCTTTCTGAAATTGAATTTTCTACCCCCTTACTCACCCGTCATAAAAATAAAATCCGGGAACTGTTGACCCAAGTTAAGGGACTTGATCAACAAAAACAAAAAATTGAACGGCGCAAAACCATTGCTGAAGCAGATCTGGCTTGGCGATCGATCTGGTTTGAAGAATAACCCAGATCTACCAGATCTGATTGATCCGAAGCTTATCAATTTATAGCCATAGCCGATCTGATTGCACCAGATTAATTATGGTTCATAATGGTTTAAACCTCAGTAGCTAACTACAGGATAAAAACCTTAAACCCTTGCCCCACAATCACTCTAGCGAAATCCGATTGTAATCCTTGCCCCGTAAAGTTCTCAGATTTATGTACAGTTTTTTGGCGCAACTTTTGTCCTAGTAGTTAGCCCTTAGTGGTGCAGAAAAGTCCTGAAACCTACTAAACTCGTTGTTTCCAAAAATGGAAATTATCAGATTTTTAACGGCAGTTAAGGCTTTTGGCTTGTAGTACATTTGTTTATTTTCGATTCGAAAAAGTTTTCTGCACCACCAAGCAATACAAACAGGACTTACGCAAAAATTTTGATTCTGTCCTGGGAACCATCATGTTTGGAGACAACCGTTCAAACAAGTTCCCCAAATTGGGAGATTTAGGGGGCTTGTGCGTAAAGTCCTAACAAATAATTATGTTACCTAAGCATGTCTTAGTAATCTTTAAAATGTTGATACGCTTGGGTTTGCTTAAGGTTGATCGGGCCGTTCACGCCGTTAACCATGGTAATATCTGCTCCCCTTCGAATTTCTCCGATAATGGCCCCGTTAGGAATTAGAGTGGTTAATTTCTCTGCCTGCGATCGCGGTAGAGCTAAAACCAATTCAAAGTCTTCCCCTCCATAGAGTTGCCATTCTTGAATGAGGTTCGGTTGTGGCCAAGGTAACCATAAATCCAGACCTGGTAGTAAATGATAATCAATGATCGCGCCGACTCCACTAGCCCGACAAATTTGAATTACGGCATCAGCTAAGCCATCACTACTGTCCATGCCGGCAACTCGTTTGTAGTGGGTGAGGTGGGCCAGCACATCAAAGCGTGGCCGAGGCCGACGATGGGCCATCACAAAGAGTTCTTTTTGCTCCAGGTGTAATGATGGACATAATTCAGGTTTAAGTAAGAGCTCTAATCCGGCCCGCGATCGGCCGTGGGGGCCCGTTACCACAATGGCATCCCCTGGTTGAGCCTGGGAACGTTGGATAATATGTTGAGGCCGTACTTGCCCTAGGGCCGTAACCGCAATAGTTGCTACGGGCGATCGCGTAACATCCCCCCTAAAATGTGGCCTCCATAACGATCTAAACAAGCCTTTAAACCACGGTACACCCCTTTAATCCAATCTAACTCCGTCGAAGGGGGTACCGATAAACCTACTGTTAAACCGATCGGGATTGCTCCCATGGCGGCTAAATCGGATAAATTAACGGCGGCCGCTCGCCAACCTACATCGTCTGGGCTAGTGCTGCGATCGCTAAAATGAACTTCATCTACTAATACATCGGTGGTTACCACTAATCTATGGCCTGGGAAAAGCCCAGCGATCGCCCCATCATCGCCGATCACGTCACTAGGACAAAAGGATTGCACTAAACTTAATACCCCTTGCTCCCCCACTTCCCTAACCGTAGTACTCACTAAACTACTGTTCCCCCGTCTGATGATGAGGAATGATCTTAAACATAAGGCTGACCCTAAACCCTGAGGTTAACTATCCTGATGTGGTAAGAATTTGAAATTAGTTTTAAAACTA
>JAAUPO010000469.1 GCA_012033095.1 Synechococcaceae cyanobacterium RL_1_2
TTCGGAGCTAGGGGCTGTCACCATTTAAGCCTAAAACTCTTGTTTAGCTAAGGATTTCAGTTTAAAACTATAGTCAGTTTAATTTAGTATGGGATAGCTGCTTCCCGCTATAGAATGCTTCCGGCTTTGATTTATTTCCCGTAATTATTCAAAAAGAGTATATATTTTCTGAACCTGGCCCAGGATCAACGTGTTAACACTAATGGATGACACGCCTTAGAGGATGTTTGAAAAGCCCCCCTTGCCCCCCATTCTAGGGAAAATCACCTAGATTTTAATCAATGAAGTCCCCTAAATTGGGGGATTTAGGGGGCGAATCAACAACATTTGATACTTTTCAAACACGCCCTAGATTGACTAACTCAATTTGCTGGTGCTTGAAAAGTTTGGATAATGGTCTTTAAGTTATTGTTCATGATGGAAAAATAAGCCTCTGGTTTCAGGGCCATGGCATCCCCCGTTTCTATCGGATCAAACACCCCAACCCCAATACCTAAATCCCCAGCCAGGGAGGCAAAACTTTGGTTCCCCAAAGCGGGTTCGGTAATTAACGTTTGTAACTTGTTTTGTTTTGCGATCTCTAAAATCCGTTTGATGTCATCGGGGCCAGGGGTTTCTTCTGGTGCTGCTACTAAAAAAGCCCCCTGCAAACCATAGCTTTGGGCAAAATAGGGGGCAAAATCGTGGAACGTCACAAAGGTACGACCTTGGTAAGGTTCTAGCGCACTAGCAATGGTCTGATCTAACCCTTGTAATTGTTTAATATAAACCTCTGCATTGTTTGTATAGTCCGCCGCTCCAGCAGGATCGATCTTAATTAAACCGTCCCGAATATTTTTGACCTGTTGAATCGCTAACTTCGGATCTAACCAAATGTGGGGGTTAAATTCCCCATGATCGTGGCCATGCTCGTCGGTGGGGGCTGCCTCCCCATCATGGTTATGGTCGTCATGATCCTTTATCCCCTTGTCCTGGTTGGGATAGGGGGTAATGCCTTCGCTACTATCTACGATCGCAATATCCTGATTGCCAGAATTTTTAATTAAATTATCCAAAAACGTTTCCATCCCTAACCCGTTAATCACAATCACCTCGGCTTCTGCGATCGCTTGCACATCGGTCGGTTTAGCCTGGTACTCATGGGGACTAACCTGGGGAGGCAATAACGGTAACACTTCCGCCCGATCCCCCGCTACGGCTTCAGTAAATTGGGTAATGGGAATAATGGTAGTCACAATCTGAATTTCAGGGGTAACCGCTTCTGGTTCGGTTGGTTCCGTTGACTCCTGGGCCTGTTGACAACCCATTAATGCGGTTAAGGAAATAATCGCGATCGCCCAGGAGGAGGAGGGCCGCTGCCACAAGCCCATTCTTTTCACCATCAAGAACACCTTAGAACGCATCACCACGCCGAAAACACTCTGTTTCATACCCATAATTTCCTTGATTGCCTATTTGAATGAATTATTTAGCCATGTCCACACATCAAATTTTGGTCAAAATTACCCAAAACCTAATTTGTATTTAACCTGAACAATTGATCACGATAATGATAATCATTATCATAAATTAAGTCAAAGTATTTAGAGGGCATTATGGTTAGCTTCCCTTCAAAAATTCGCTCAAGAACCAACCATTAACTGATTCAATCAGTGAAAATTCTATTCAGGGATGGAAATGCCCAAAGAAAAGCGATCGCGATCCGTAGCTAGGGTGATCTGAGACTTTAAGAAATATTAAGATTTCTACTTTACCCCTACATTGACTAAAAGTTCAGTGATAACACGTAGGGTTTACCCTTGGTTCCATCCTATTTTTCCATTATGATAGAACCAACCAAAAAGTATGTATCGATTTGGTAATAATCAATACAAATTATTGCTGGTGGCTGTTGTTTTGATTGCTGTAATTATTTGAAATAATGCTTATGTATGGCTATGTAGCCATAGAGCTCTAATCCCAGCCCATGCCCTGAAAAAAACAATATACATGATATCTTTCTAACCCTTTAGCACTACCGACACTATCGAAATTCCCCTAAACCCATGGAACGCTGTTGATCCTTATAACTGACTTACGGTATTAACATACCCAATTTATTTAATGATCTATCGTTTCAACTTAAATTTTTTTTAGGAATGCTTTCGGCCAATTAAATCTATATTCATCAGCTAGAAATAAAATTCCTTTGTATGACTATGACCAGGACTGCCTTTTCAAATCCTAAATCAGCAACGTTAGAACTTTTTTCTGTTTACACCGAAGGCAAGCCCCTCAACATTCGTAATCAGATTATTGAACTTAATTTAGGTTTGGTACGTAAAGAAGCTCACCATTGGTCTAAGCAATGTCAAGAAAGCTACGAAGAATTAATGCAGATTGGTTGTTTAGGTCTAATTCGGGCGATCGAGCGGTTTGATCTGACCCAAAACCATGCGTTTAGTTCCTTTGCCGTGCCTTATATCCGGGGGGAAATTCAACACTACCTCCGCGATCGCAGCTCCTCTGTGCGTATTCCTCGCCGGTGGTTAGAGCTACAGACTAAAGCTAAACAATTTTGTCGGGAGTTTAGAACCCAGCACCAATGTCAACCTAGCGATCGTGAAATTGCCTTAAATCTAGAAATTTCCCTCAAGGAATGGCAGGAAGTCAAACTAGCCCAGCATAATCGCCATCCCTTAAGTTTAGATGTGCCGGTGGGGGATAGCAACGAAAATACCCACCTATTGGATACGGTACCTGATGGTAACTATCGTAGTTTCCAGCTCGCCCAGGAAGATCGCATGCGTTTACAAGCTGCGCTGGCCCAGGTAGAAGATAAAACACGCAAAGTATTAGAGTTTGTGTTTTTGAAAGATTTAACCCAAAAGCAAGCAGCTGAAGAATTAGGCATTAGCGTGATTACTGTATCCCGTCGGGTGAAAAAAGGAGTAAAGTGTCTCCAGGATATTTTGAATTAAACAAAAATTAAACTGCTTAGGCTTAGTACCGGACAACAAACAAAAAATTAAAAACAGAAGGCTAAGATCGGCTGTAAGCTTCACTAGATAAGGCTTTTGAGCTTATCAGGCTAAATCCTTGGCAGGGAAAACATTGCGAGCTTTTTGTCCTAGTAGTTAGCTGCTTAGGAATAAGAATTTAATAACATCTACAAATTAAATATTAAAGATTAAAAATTA
>JAAUPO010000047.1 GCA_012033095.1 Synechococcaceae cyanobacterium RL_1_2
TGATCCTAGGGGGAAAGGGTTTTTTAACCGTCAATGAATTAAAATGAGTTGATAGGACTAATAGGACTTACGCATAAGCCCCCTAAATCTCCCAAATTTGGGGGACTTACTTGAACGATTGTCCCCAAACATCGTATTTCCCAAGACAGAATCGAAATTTTTGCGTAAGTCCTGATTAAACTGAGCTCGGAAAAAAAATACGCACAATAGCTTAGTATTCGATGGCATAAGCTCATGTTCTACGTCTGAAGTGGCAGAAAATAGGATAAAAACCTTACTTTTTAACTCCTTATTCAAGCAATAGAAAATAGATTGTCAATTTAGGCTAAGCAAAACTAGCTAGATCCAGAGTCAGCATAGACAGCGAAAACACCCAACAACGGTTTTTGAAAGTTATGGTTTTTTTACCCAGAAATTGACCAATTGGGGTAAACTCTTAACACCTTGGTTAAAAATTTGTCCCTAAAATTTATTATTATTTAACTTAACAGCCATTGGCTGATCTGGTTTAGTATTCCCTATTACCGTTTAGGAAATAATCATTAAACCAAGGCAACCTGACTGACCCTTTTAATTAGATCATGCTCAGAAGCCCATTCCTGCTTTCAGGATAAGTTCAAACCTTATTAAATATATATTTCCCTACATTTCCCTTAGATTAACTTTTATGCAAAAAGACCTCGCTCGATACCGAAACATAGGCATCTTCGCCCACGTGGATGCCGGTAAAACTACTACCACAGAAAGAATTCTCAAACTCACTGGCAAAATTCACAAAATTGGGGAAGTTCATGAAGGGGCGGCCACCACCGACTTCATGGAGCAAGAGCAAGAGCGAGGCATTACCATTCAATCTGCGGCTACTAGTTGTTTTTGGAAGGATCACCAGCTCAATATCATTGATACTCCTGGCCACGTTGACTTTACCATTGAAGTATATCGTTCCCTAAAGGTGTTAGATGGTGGTGTGGGCGTGTTCTGTGGTTCTGGTGGTGTAGAACCTCAATCCGAAACTAACTGGCGTTATGCGAACGACTCTAAGGTAGCTCGCATCATCTATGTCAATAAACTCGATCGTACTGGTGCTGATTTCTTTAGTGTGGTGGATCAAGTCAAAACGATTTTAGCTGCTAATCCCCTAGTGATGGTATTACCCATCGGTCGGGAAACTGAATTTATTGGCGTCGTAGATCTACTGACCCGTAAAGCTTGGGTTTGGGATGAGTCCGGCGATCCGATGAACTATGAGGTTAAGGATGTACCGGCGGATATGGTCGATGAAGTGGAACTTTATCGTGAACAGCTCATTGAAACAGCGGTAGAGCAAGACGATGAGTTGATGGAAAAATACCTCGAAGGGGAAGAAATTGCGATCGAGGATATCCAACGCTGCATTCGGAACGGTACTCGTAAACTGGAATTTTTCCCTACTTACTGTGGTTCTTCCTTTAAAAATAAGGGGGTACAACTAGTTTTAGATGCGGTAATTGATTATCTTCCTAACCCGATGGAAGTAAATCCCCAACCAGAAGTGGATCTAGAAGGAAATGAAACCGGTAAGTTTGCGATCGTGGATGCCGATAAACCCTTACGGGCCCTCGCTTTCAAGATCATGGACGATCGCTATGGTGCCCTTACCTTCACCCGTATTTACTCCGGTAAAATTGAAAAAGGGATGACCGTTCTTAATACTGCTACCGGTAAAACCGAGCGTATTGGTCGCCTAGTGGAAATGCATGCCGATTCCCGGGAAGAAATTGATCAGGCCCAAGCTGGGGATATTATTGCGATCGTAGGAATGAAAAATGTCCAAACGGGCCATACCCTCTGTGATCCCAAGGCCCCGGCGACCCTAGAGCCCATGGTGTTCCCTGACCCTGTAATCTCCATCGCCATCAAACCGAAAAAGACTGGAGATTCAGAAAAAATGGGTACAGCCCTCAGCAAAATGATCCAAGAAGATCCCTCCTTCTACATGGAAACCGACCAAGAAAGTGGTGAAACCATCATCAAAGGTATGGGAGAACTTCACTTAGACATTAAAGTAGATATTCTCAAACGTACCCACGGTGTGGAAGTGGAGGTAGGAAAACCCCAGGTAGCCTATCGTGAATCCATTACCCAACTGGTAGAAGATAGCTACACCCACAAAAAACAATCCGGTGGTTCTGGTCAATTTGGCAAAATTGATTACAGCGTTGAACCCGGAGAACCCGGCAGCGGTTTCCAATTTGAGTCTAAAGTTACTGGTGGTAATGTGCCTAAGGAATTTTGGCCTGCTGTGGAAAAAGGCTTTAAACAAAGCATTGACAGAGGTGTATTGGCGGGTTTCCCCCTAGTGGATTTAAAAGTGACCTTAAAAGATGGTTCTTTCCACCCGGTGGATTCCTCCGCGATCGCGTTTGAAATTGCCGCCAAAGCCGGATATCGCCAATCCATTCCTAAAGCCAAGCCCCAAATCCTCGAACCCATGATGAATGTGGATGTCTTTACCCCCGAAGACTATATGGGTGATGTCATTGGTGATTTAAACCGTCGGCGTGGCATGATCAAATCCCAAAACACCACTCCGATGGGGGCCCGGATTAAAGCCGAAGTGCCCTTAAGCGAAATGTTTGGCTACATTGGCGATCTTCGCACCATGACTTCCGGCCGTGGTCAATTCTCCATGGAATTTGGTTACTATTCCCCTTGTCCTCGCAACGTTGCCGATGAAGTAATTAAAGAAACCAAAGAACGGGAAGAGGCGAAAAAATAATAACGCCTATCACTTAAATTCCATCAACCCCTATTAATTACTGCCAACGCAGTCAGGGCATATTTATAAATTATCCCTATATTCTTCTCCCCATGGGGGGAAGAATATTTTTTTAGTTTTCCCAAACTTCAGGGATTGAGGGTCGCTATGGTGGTGGTTCACATCGCTCAAACATCTTTCCGTAATGGCATTAGGACTTACGCACAAGCACCCTAAATCCCCCAAACTTGGGGAACTTGCTTGAACGATTCTCCCCAAACATCATGGTTCCAAGGACAGAATCGAAATTTTTGCGTAAGTCCTGTTTTGTAAAATTATGCACTGCTATGCACCGAAAATTGGGTAAATTAACTGACCGGATATAAGTGCAAATGCTGGTGTCATGTCCAATGGCCAGGAGTTTATAATTGTACCTGTATAGGTCTGTGTGTAAGTCCAAGGCAAAACGACTGATGAATAATAAATGCAATCATGACAATTTTTCCCCTAGCTTTTGGCTTAATTCCTCATTACTTGCGTTTGTTTCCCTAGGACTTAATACTAACCATAGCTTGGCCCAAATTGTTCCCGATACGACTTTAGGCAATGGTTTTAATTCTGTTGTTACCCCAGATCAACTAGTCAACCCAACGGTGTTTAGTATCACTGGGGGCCATGGCCAGGACTCCACCCTCTTCCACAGTTTTAGCGACTTTAATGTGCCGGCCAATACTACGGCCTTTTTTCAAAATGGCACTAATATTGAACAAATTTTTTCTAGGGTCATAGGGGGTAATGCGTCAGACATTAGTGGCACGATCCAAACCAACGGGGCGGCTGACTTATTTTTAATCAATCCGGCGGGCATTATGTTCAACGAGGGAGCTTCTCTGAAAATGGAGGGTTCCTTTTTTGCCACCACCGCCACCAATATCGATTTTGGCAATGGTCAACAGTTCAGTGCCGTCAACCCCCCAACCCGCTCCCCTTCTCTCCGTTAGCGTACCTTTGGGGCTGCAACTTAATAATAATAGCCAAGGTATTGCCATTCAAGGCACCAATAACGGCCTCATTCTTAACGAAGACTATACTTTTGTTACCAATTTTGCGAATCAGGGGTTAACCCATCAAACTCCCCAGGGCCAAACGATCGCGTTGATCGCCAATGGGATTAATTTGGATGGAGGTAATATCACTGCCCCTGGGGGTGCCATTGATTTGTGGTCAGTGGGGGAGGGGGTAGTCCGTATTGGGAAAAATAATAATGATTTTGTTCTGAGTGATGGGGGAATTAGCTCCTATGGTGATCTCAATGCCCTAAATTCCTCTTCCATTAATACCTCTGCTAACACTAGTGGCACCATTGATATCCACGCCGATAACATTACCTTAAATAATGGATCGATCATTTTTAGCAATACCCGCAGCGGTAATGGCGGCGCAATTAATGTTAACGCGACTGGCAATTTAAATCTAGATGGTATTGTCTTTGATTTTCCCCAAAGTTCCCCCCCTAATATTATGTACAGCGGAATCGCTGCTAATGTCAGACCGTTTGGGACTAGTCGCGGGGGAGCGGGTTACCATCAATGCAGCGGAAATTAATGTTACCAATGGGGCCCGTATTTCTACTGAAACCTTTGGTTCTGGTAACGGTGGGGATCTATTTATTACTGGCCGCGATCGCATTACCACCGATGGGGCCGCCATTTTTGGCCCTAGCGGTTTCTTTAGTGCTGTTCGCCCTGTGCAAACCGGCCAAACTAGTTTTCAGCAATCCTCTGGTAATAGTGGAAATTTAACCGTTAATACCCAAAATTTATCCATGACGGGGGGTTCCCAAATTTTTGCTAGTACCTTTAGTAACGGTGCTGGGGGTAATTTAATTGTCAACGCCGATCGCTTAGAGTTAACTGGTACCATCGTTCCCAATCCAGCCTTTCCCAACCAAGAATTTCCCACCCTGTTAGCTGCCGATTCCGAATCAGGGGCAACGGGCCATGGGGGAAATCTAATGATTAAATCCAAGGACATCTTAATTGCCGATGGGGCAAATATCAGTGTTGCGGCCAGGAGCCTTGGCAATGGAGGAGAATTAACCATTAATAGCGATCGCGTCACTATCACTGGTGGCACAACCAATATTCCCTCCACGATCGCCAGTAATTCCCTAGAAGGGGCTAGTGGTAGTGCGGGCAAAGTCACCTTAAACGTTCAACAGTTATCCCTATTAGCAGGGGGACAAATTTCCACTAGTACCAACACCAACGCCCCTGGTGGTCTATTAAATGTCAATGCCCAAACCATCACCATTGATGGTAAAAATGCCCAGGGTAGTAGTGGTTTATTTGCCTCCGCTTTAATTAGAGAAGGACAGGGAGGGAACATTAAAATTAATAGCGATCGCTTAAGTATCACCAATGAAGGGGTGATCAGTGCCAGTAATTTTCCCAGCTCCATTAATAGCACTAAAGCCCCTGGCATCGGTGCAGCCGGTAGTATTCACATTTCCCTCAATGAGTTTCTAAGCATATCTAGTCAAGGGGGGATTAAAGTCCGCGCCCAAGGCGGTACGGAGGGAAACATTCTCATTGATGCCCCCATGATTAAACTTACCCAGGGAAAAATTAACGCCAGTGCCGAAGGCAATGCCCAAGGGGGGAACATTACGATTAATGGGAATAACCTCTATCTACTTCAACAGAGTGAAATCCTCGCCAACTCCGATAGTTTAGTTTCCAATACCCAAGGGGGAAACGTTATTATCAACACCGATAACTTAATTGCCTTAAACAATAGTGATATTAGTGCTAACTCCAATTCCAGTTTTGGTGGCAGGGTTATAATTACCACCCGTGCCTTGATTGGGACAGCCTTTCGAGAGCAATTAACCGATCAAAGTGATATTACCGCTAGTTCAGCGTTAGGGTCTGAATTTAACGGCATTGTGGAAATTAAATCCCCCGAAAATGATCCCAGTGCAGGGGTGGTGGAGTTGGCCGAGGAAGTAGTGGATGTGGATCGCCTCATTGCCCCTGGTTGTCCTGTGCCCCAACTTAGTCGCTTAGTGGTAACCGGCAAAGGCGGTTTATCTTCTAGCCCGGCTAGTACGTTGCAGAATGCCATCGTCTGGCAGGATCTGCGATCGCCCCAAGTTTCCTCCCCTGTTACCCCAAATATTAGTTGGCAAGAAATTTCCCAACCCATCCAACAGGCCCAAACTTGGCAACTTAATTCCCAAGGGGAAGTTGAGTTAATCGCATCAAAATTTTCAGAAATGTCATATCAACCAGGAAACTGTTTCCATCGCAACTAAATTAAACCTTGCCCATGCCTATGATCATTTATGAAAATGGAAATTGATTCAGACTAATTTTCAAACCAATTTAAGCTAATGTAAATAAATATAAATGACCTGCCATCATACTCCATAACCCTTCATATCCAGTTGCCATTGGGGTTTTCCCCCCAGCCCAAGCCCCCTTAGCCCCTTCAACCAAGTGGAAATAAATCAGACAAAATACAAATCTAGTACATTTAGCTGATTGATCTTCCTACTTTCCCCCGTACAATGAAACTGATCTAATAGATAGCCAATACCGCAATCATTAGAACGCCTTTCCCCTGAAACCCTAAATTAAATTGAAGCTCGTAAGTATTCTTCCTACTTCTAAGATTAAGTTCAATTAGGGCCCACGTGAATAAATTATCTATCTAAATCTACCAATCCTTAGATCATAGGCGGTGTAATATGAACAGCCAAAACAAGACCAAAAGAATAATTGATGCGGTTTTAACTGCGACCCTTTTAGCTGTTGCTTTTTATACTCCTCAAGGCTTTTCTTCTGAAACTATTGCCAATGGTCAATGTGGTGCTAACACTGGTTTACCCTGTCGTTTACAAGGTGGTGGTACCAGAATGGTGTTACCAGACCCTGAATTTCGCCTCTAGTACGGTTTGCCATTAATTTAGGTATGATCAATAAGGCTAATTGTTGTAAATAGGCTTAAGCAACACTAACTTCCATTATTTTCAATACCCCAATGGCAATTAAACAATCTTTCTTGATCTTAGTCGTCACCACCGCCGGTTTACTATGGCCCCTTGGAAGTCAGTCCGCTACAATTGCTCCGGGTCTATATAATTCCGACTATGGTTTAGAAAACCTTCCTAATACAGATAATCCCAGTGACTATGCCCTAGGTCTCTATCAACAAGGGCAATTTAAGGCAGCCAAATCTATCTGGCATCGGTTATACCAGGAAGCCAACAGCGCAACGACATCAATGGGCAGGCACTATATCTTAATTATTTGGCGATCGCGAACTATGACCTAGGGGAATGGTCGATCGCCGCAGACCAAGTAGAACAGGCTTTGCAGTTAATATCCCCCAATAACCCCCTCCTAGCCCAACTCCACAACACCAAGGCAAGCCTACTGTTAGCAGCAGGAAACCCCCAACAGGCCCTAGATCAATGGCAACGGTCAGAGCAGCTCTATGGTCAGTTAGGGGATTTGCAAGGGGAAATTGGAGCTAAACTCAACCAAGCCCAATCTCTACAAGCTATGGGCTTTTTTCGTCAATCCCAACAAACCCTAGATCAAATCTATGCCCATGTCCCAGGAGATGCGGAACCTAGTTTAAAGATCAAACTTTTAGAAAGTTTAGGTTCTACCTATCAACTCACCGGTAATTTAGTGCGCGGGGAAGAACTCCTCCAGGAAGCCCTCGCGATCGCCACCCAAGAACAACAAACAGAAATCCAAAGCTCCATTCTGTTTAACTTAGCCAACAATTATCGAGCCCAAGAAGACCCCGATAATGCCCTTCGTTACTACGATCAAGCAGCCCAACTCACCCAAAATAACTTACTACGACTAGAGGCCCAGGTTAACCAACTAGGCCTACGGAAATCCCAACAAAATTGGCAAGAAGTCCAGGCATTGGAAGCTTTAATTCAACCCCAATTAAGGGACGTAAACCTTAATCCTAGCCGTCGGGGGGTTTATGCCCAAATTAATTTAGCCCAATCCCTAATTGAAATTAACGAAGAAAAACTAGCTCTCCATTATGAGCCGTTAGAAATTGCGCAATTATTAGCCCAAGCCATTAACAACGCCAAAAATTTAAGTGACAACAAGTTAGAGTCCTATGGTTTAGGCACCTTAGGTTATCTCTACGAACAAAACCAACAATGGCAAGAAGCTGAACAAGTAACTATGCAGGCCCTGACCCTAGCCGAAGCCATGAAAGCCAGGGACATTAGTTATCAATGGCAATGGCAGTTAGGACGCATCTATCAAGCCCAAGGAAATATTCAACAAGCGATTGATTCCTTTACCCTGGCAGTTAATACCCTACAAATTTTACGTACAGATTTAGTAGCCATTAACTCCGATGTTAGATTTTCCTTTAGGGAAAAAGTAGAACCAGTCTATCGGGGATTAGTTTCCCTTTTGCTGACCCCATCGGACTCCAACAACCAACTGCCAAGTAAAACAACGACACAAAACAAACCACGGTTTCCACGCATCGGGCCATTTCCCAAAGCAATCTGATCAAAGCGAGGGAAGTAATTGAATCCCTAAGGATTGCGGAGTTAGATAACTTTTTTAAGGAAGCTTGTATTAAGGTTAATTCTAAGCAAATTGATCAGATTGATTCCAGGGCTACGGTAATTTACCCCATTCTATTAGAGGATAAGCTAGCCGTCATTTCCTCCACCACCAATCAAGAGCTGAGCTATCACTCCGTTGATATGTCCCAAGCAAAACAGGAAGAGGTCTTTCGTCAATTACGGCAAACCTTTAATCCCGCTTTTTCCAACCGTCAAAGGCTCCAGCTATCAGCCCAAGTTTATGATTGGTTAATTCGGCCCATTGAAAACGACTTAAAAGCCTCCCAAGCTAACACTTTAATCTTTGTGCTGGATGGCCCGTTGCGGAACTTGCCGATGGCTGCGTTGTATGATGGCAAACAATATCTCATTGAAAAATATCAAATTGCCCTGACCTCAGGGTTGCAACTCACTGCCACGGATAGCTTAGGAGATAAATCCTTAGGAGCTATTGCCGCAGGGGTAAGTCAAAGTCGTCAAGGATTTTCTGCTTTACCTGGGGTAGAGTTTGAGCTTAATCAAATTAATTCCCAATTACCTTCCCGTAATTTACTCAATGAAGAATTTACGAAAGAGCGACTAGCTAAGCAGATTCAACTGAGTTCTTCCCCGATTATTCATCTTGCCACCCATGGTCAATTCAGTTCTGATCCAGAGGAAACGTTTATCCTCACCTGGGATGGTCAAGTGAATGTTAGGGATTTTGAAAACTTGCTTAAGTACAGAGATGAGGGCAATCTTAATCCGATCGAATTATTGGTCTTGAGTGCGTGCCAAACAGCGATGGGTGACGATCGCGCCGCCTTAGGTTTAGCTGGAATGGCGATCAAATCTGGCGCAAGGAGTACGATCGCTACCCTGTGGTCAGTTAAAGATGAATCCACCGCGTTATTAATGAGTGAATTTTATACCGCCCTAAGTAATGGAGATAAAAACAACCCAATTTCTAAGGCCGAAGCTCTACGCCAATCCCAAATTCAACTTTTAAAATCCGAGGAGTTTAGCCACCCATTTTATTGGGCTCCTTTTACTTTAATTGGTAATTGGCTCTAATCATTTCCCGGTGAGTCCTATACAAGTAACGCTCAGGAAGATTAAACCCCTTGATAATCAATTATCCTGGGTTTAAATATCCTTACAGCTTTAGCACTACCCATTTCCCCAACCTTAATCTATCGGGTTACTCCT
>JAAUPO010000470.1 GCA_012033095.1 Synechococcaceae cyanobacterium RL_1_2
TTTTAGGCTTAGGGATTTATTTTTATCATTGTTCCTAAAATAAAACTCAAGTCTTTGTGCATCAGTAAGTTAACTTTGTTTTTATATAGTCAATGGGATTTTACCCCTTGTCTTAGGCTGATTTCAGCTCTATTTATTTCCATAATTATTCCAAAAGAGTATAAATGAGCTCTTAAACTGCTTCACTTTAAAATTACTTTTCAATTACTTTAAAATTACTTCACTATGAATTCCACTATCGCATTTATTGGTCTTGGGGTAATGGGTTCCCCTATGGCCCAAAATTTGGTTAAGCATAATTTTACAGTGCAAGGTTGGAACCGTACCCAAACCGATCGCCCGTTACTAGAGCAAGCCCGCGATCGGGGAGTAACCATTAAAAGCACCATCAAAGAAGCGGTTACCGGAGCTGATTTTATCTGTATTTGTGTGGGTGATGGCCAGGATGTGCAGGAGGTAATTTTCGGTGCAGGGGGGGATTGCTGACCATGCCAAAACCCAAGCCACCATCATTGATTTCAGCACCATTGGCCCTACAGTGACCCGGGAAATCCATGAACGATTAACGGCCCCCAAATTAAACTTGTTAAACTTTATGGATGCGCCGATCTCTGGTGGAGATGTAGGGGCCCAACAGGGCACTTTAACCATTATGGTGGGGGGAAATCACCAGGATTATCAAAATTGTTTGCCCATTTTTGAAGCCCTGGGCAAAAATATTATCCATTGTGGTGCGATCGGTGCTGGCCAAGCAGTTAAACTATGTAATCAAGTGCTCTGTGTCGCTAACATGATTGGCCTGTGTGAAGCGACCCAATTAGCCCATGGGTTTAACCTTGATCCTGAGTTGATGATTGAAGTGTGTAGTACTGGCGCGGCGGGTTCCTGGGCATTGTCTAACCTTGGCCCGAAATTGGCCCATGGGGATTATGCCCCTGGTTTTATGGTGAAACATATCCTCAAGGATCTGCGGTTAGTACAGGAAAATATTGATGGGTTAAATTTCCCTGGTACTATCCTAGGCGATCGCTTATTTAAAATAGTAGAGCAGTTAGGAGGGGCAGAACAAGGAACCCAGGCTATGATGCGAGCCTACCTAGAAAAGGAATAAAACTTACAGGACTTACGCAAAAATTTCAATTTTGTCCTGAGAACCATGATGTTTAGGGATGTTTAGGGACAATCGTTCAAGCAAGTTCCCAAAATTTGAGGCATTTAGAGGGCTTGTGCGTAAGTCCTAACTTACTATCCCCCCACGGCAGATCCGAATCCAAATGTTTGTAGTGTGGGGACACGATCGCAATAGCCCAAGCAGCTAAGACATGCCCCCGAAGCAACAAAACCTTATTCTGTAGGAGGCCGACCATAGCTGATCCTGAGCTAATGATTGTGGCTACGGCTATAAGTTATAGTCAATTGAACTTAGTATGGGATTTTTGCTCCTTGCCCTAGGCTAATTTCAGTCCTATTTGTTGCCCATAATTATTCCAAAATACTATATTTTATTGATTAGAACCGGCTAAGGTTTCCTTGAGGGTGGAAAAAATATTTCCCACCATACTAGGCATGTCTTGCATTGCGGCGGTGACCGGGACGATATTGACCGCACAAGCTTTTAATTCCGGTTGCAAGGAGATCGGACAACTTTCTGGATGGCTTAAACTATTAGCCTCCGCATCTTGTCCCCATAAAGCTCCCCAGTGCATTGGCACAAACACTAAACCTGGCCGAATCAAATTAGTGATGGTCACAGGAAAACGACAAGTTCCCCGTCGGGATGTTACTTCGACTAGATCCCCGTCTTTTACTTTTAATTTTTTGCCATCGCTGGGATGGATTTCAATAAAAGGATGGGGGTGCATTTTTACAATTTTAGGAATATGGCCCGTGCGGGTCATGGTATGCCAATGGCCGTACACCCGACCGATCGTGAGAATAAAAGGATAGTCTTCATCGGGGTTTTCCGCGACTCCAATCCCTGATTCGGCCATAAAGATAGCCTTTTGGTCTGGGGTTTTAAACTTAAAATCGCTGTACAGCCGTTTAGATTTAGTCCGATCGTAGTTAGGGTCATCGGGATAGGGCCATTGAATGGGCCCCTGTTGAAGCTTTTCGTAGGTAATACCCGTCATATCACAGAGGCGATCGCGGGTCATACTCACAAATTCTTGGTGGACTTGGGTAGAACTATTAAAGTTAAAAAATTTACCAAACCCCAATAAGCGGCCCACCTCCGCAAAAATTGTCCAATCCGGCCGGGCTTCCCCTGGCGGAGATCTAAATTGGGGAGATAGGGTCACCACCCGTTCAGAATTGGTCATGGAACCAGTTTTTTCGCTCCACTGGGCTGCGGGTAACAGTAAATGGGCATAGTTGGTGGTTTCCGTAGGGTAATAAGCATCTTGAACAATGGTGAAGGGGGATTTACTTAATGCTTGTTTCGTAAAATTCAAGTCAGGCATACTAACGATGGGATTAGTCGCTACCACCCAATATAAACCCACCGAACCTTGATCTAGACCTTCGATCATTTTCCATGCCGATAGCCCTGGTTTGGGGGAAATTGAGCCCGCCGGTAAACCCCAATATTGCTCGATCGCCGCCCGATCCGCTGGCTTACTCACCAGGCGATAACCAGGTAAAATATGAGCTAAGCCCCCAGCTTCCCTACCTCCCATGGCATTGGGCTGGCCGGTTAAAGAAAAAGGCCCAGCTCCTGGTTTGCCAATTTGGCCTGTCATTAAATGCAAATTAATAATAGTACGAGCTTTAGCGGTACCTTGGCGGGACTGGTTAATACCCATTGACCATAGGGATAAGACCCGCTTGGATTGGCCCCACCACCGGGCCGCTTGTTTAAGATCTTTGATGCTAATGCCACAGCGATCGGCAATGACTTCCGGCGTGCAGTCGCTTACTAATTGAGCAAACTGAGGAAATTTGCTTGTACAGTCCTCAATAAAAGCAGTATCAATATAACCTTCCCGTAGCAAAATATGGGCCATGCCATTAAGCAAATCTAGATCCGTGCCCGGCTTGATGGCTAAATGAAGATCCGCAGCTTTGGCGGTATCCGTTTCCCTGGGGTCCACCACAATCATTTTGACATGGGAATTTTTTTTATGATGAACCCGCAACCGGTTAAACACTGATCGGATGGCATTCAGCGG
>JAAUPO010000471.1 GCA_012033095.1 Synechococcaceae cyanobacterium RL_1_2
TTGCGTCCAAAAACTTTAAATATCTCTGAGAGCTTTACCCGGCAAAGATCACAGCCGATCTCACTAGAGTACTTGTGTCGCAAAGGTTTAGGCTTAGAGGGGGACAAGTCCGATTAAAGCTTTGTAGTGTAAGACTTGTAGCGATCAATTTTTGTAAAAAATCAATAAAAAATCAATAAAAAATCAAAACGTAAACCAGCATCAAAATTAATTCACAAATGAAAAATCAACCTTTTTCAGAATTTTGTAATTGATGGTCAAATCATTCTGCCCATAAATGGATTTAATTATTTTGTGGGGCGAAATCCCAAAAAGGTTAATTGGTAAAGGAAGCAACCACTTTGTCCCCTTGTAAGGGGTTTAAGGGTTTTGTCTTGTAGTTACGAACAATCATTAAAAGTTTCCCAAATTGGGGGACTTCATTGGTTAAAATTTAGGTGATTTTCCCCGGAATGGTGATGAGGAGGGGGCTTTGCAAACATTCTCTAATGGGAAATTAATAATCAATTGAGGAGAATTCAATGGTAGATAACATGGATTTAGCACATAACCTAGAGGTGGAAACTTCACCGATCTACGAGGGGTATTATGGTAACTTTAGGATTACCCAGGAAGATTGTCGGGAAGTTTTAATTTATCGCTCTGGCCTGGCGATCGCTGCTACCTGTTGGGCCCTAGGTACTGGGCTCGTTTTAACCCAAGGCCCCCATGGTTTTAGTCCAACCTTGCTCACGTTCTTATTTTTGTTTTTGTGGGGCGATCGGGGTAAGTTTAAGCACCATTCACATCTATTTAATTTTCCTCCATCGAGGTTTACAAGCATTTTGGTTATTGGGGACGGCCTCCGCGATCGCCGTTAGTTTGCCTATCCAGAACCGTTATTAATCACGGTGTATGAACACCCCATAACCCTGTTGGGGGTTGGTTGGTTATTTGTGGCCTTAACCGGGATTTATTTCAAAGAAGGGTTTTGTTTTCGTCGGCTCGAAACCATGGTGTTAACTGCCCTTGTACCCCTATTGTTATTGAGTCATTTAGTCGGAGCTTTACCCTTAGGGATGGGGCAGGTTGGTTTAGGGTTGTGGAGTGGCCTATTTATTTTATTTGCGGCCCGTAAATTTACCCAGGCCCCTGCCGATGATATTGGGGATAAAAGTGTGTTTACCCATCTCAAGCAAACAACCCAAATGTAGCTCCTTAATCCAAACTGAGGTTACTTAGGTACAAATTATAGAATTTATTTTGTTATCTATAATTATGAAACCCACTATCCTATTTACTGCCACTTGAGAACCACAACAGAAACTAAACTTATACGATCGAGTACTAGGCCTCCTTCGGGTTCACTACGGTAAGGCCAGCACCGACATCACGTATTCTCCTTGGCTCGCGGATTCACTAATGGCTAGATCAAACACAATGCCATCCACCATGGATTCAACGGCAATCACTTCCGGCATCCCCCCTTCGCGATTAAATTTCAACATTTCGTATAGTTTTTCCCCTGCTTTGACTGGTTGACCGAGGCCAACACGATCGCGAATCATGCCCCCTACCGGCGATCGATAACGGGTGATATGGTCACTGGCTAAGCATTGGGTCTGACTCGGTTGAGGAGTTTCGCTGTTTAATAAGCCCCGATGGGCTAGGTAGTTTTTAATGCCTATGACCCCTTTTTCCACAGATTCCGGTCGCATTTTCATCCCACTTCCAAGTTCGAGGGTGACTCCATCCACTTCAAAATTAATAGTTCTACCAGCTTTGGCAAAGGCCTGTTCTAGGCGAATCCATGGCCAAATAAAGGCTTCATCAAAGGCGTAGTCCCCTCCTTGGGCCAACAAAATGCCGTAATCTAATCTAAACCAACCAGCGGTGGTGGCACGATCGGGAAAATGATAGACAAAATCTAAGCCGTCATTGCTGGAGCTATGGATATCAATGACGTAATCCGCATCCAGACATAACCCTTGTAGTTGGCCACGAAAATGTTCTGGTAAAGAAACCCCACAGGGCCGCTCCCGTTTAGCTAGTTCTTGGCTAAAGGCAGCCATGATCCGTTGGCGGTAGGCTTGGGCGATCGTGGGAGCATCATGGGTTAAATGGTGCTGCACAAATTCCTTTAATTCTTGGGGGGTGGGTTCATATTCCCAAAAAATGCGGTTCCAATCTTGGCCACTATAGGGATTAAAACCCCCAGTGGCATAAAAATGACTGCGTTGGTTGGTGGCGAGGGGGTTACAGGTGGGCACCAGCCAAATTTCTCCGGTAAGGGCCGTTGATGGGGCATCGCTCAAGTAGTGAATTAAATGATGGACAACCTCATTCCCCACAATTTCACAACCGTGAAGATTAGCTTGGATATAAGCTTTGGGGCCTGGATTTTGTCCCCTAAATTTATACACTTGGATGGCGACGCGATCGCCGGAGGCTAATTGAAACAGATCGATCGGTTCAATAATAGGATTCATGGAATTGTAAGATTCTTCGGATAAATGCAGCACACAAAAATTATCCTCAAGTTTATAACGAGCAAAACCGCTTTGGTTTCTTGCCTGAAGAATTGATTCTCTACCTTTAGCCTAAGGGGCTAGGACAGATAACCCATGGGTAGGGAGTCGTTGACCCATTGACGTTACTCTAAATCCCCTTCCATGGCTGACGCGATCGCTTGTTGGGTAGTAGTCTGAAATTCCTCGACGTTCACCCTATTTAAGGCCCACACTGCAAACAACATCACGACCGCTTGGCAAAAAAATACTAATCCGTAGGAAAAAACAGGGTTAGTAAATAACATTTTGCCTATATCTAGTATTACTCCCCCAGAAAGAATCGCGATCGCCCTAGCAAAGGATTGGGCCAGTCCCCAGGCACCGATAAAAGTCCCGGCGGTTTCAGCGACGGTAAGATCTAACATCAAACTAATCCCCCCCACAGTGCCTAACCCAGCGGCTACCCCAAACACAAAGATGGCTAATTTAAGTACCATTCCGCTTGGGTAAAACCAGCGACAATAATCAATAAAAAACAAATAGCCACAAACAAACAACCTAGGCGGGTGGTATTTTTTTGCCAAGGCGCGGCACGATCACGGTACCAGTAATACCATAACCAAGCAAAATGCCCATGCCCCAAAAAGCATTAAGTTTGGTGGTATCCCCGAT
>JAAUPO010000472.1 GCA_012033095.1 Synechococcaceae cyanobacterium RL_1_2
AAATGCCAAATATAGGTAGTGCTAAAGGTGTAAGGATATTTAGACCCAGGATAATTGATTATCAAGGGGTTTAAGCTTCCTGCTCCTCACTTGTATCGGACTACCTAAAAGCGAAGTTTAGTAAGGATGTTCATGTTATGACCTAGGGAGTGTCATCAATTGGCATTAAAACGTTGATCCTGAGCCAAGTTCAAAAAGTATAGTTTTAAACTGAAATCCTTAGCTAAGAAGAGTTTCAGGCTTAAATGATGATAGACCTTAGTTAGGACTGCTATCTAGCTATAAAACACCGTCGAAATAACAAAGTCTTCTGCTGTAGGGGTGAGCCATGGCCGATCCATTGATCGGTATTTAATGGGTTAGCATCCGTTTTAACACCGCTTTGATTTCTGCTTGATTGGTAGTAGCGGTACCGAAATGGCGTACAACAATACTAGCAGCTACGTTGGCTAAAAGGGCACTTTGCCAAAAAGTTCCTTGGCTACAGAGACCCAGGGTTAAGCAGGCAATGACTGTATCCCCTGCCCCAGTTACATCAAATACGTCCGTACGGTTAAAAGCGGGTAAATCTTGACGTTCTGAGGAATGGCGTTCAAATAAACTCATTCCCTGATCTCCCCTCGTAATCACCACGCGATCGGCTTGGGTGAGGTGGAGGAGATCCTGGCCGGCTTGGTTAAGGGTTTCTTCGGTGGTAATACTATAACCCACTGCTAGTTCAGCTTCTGGTAGATTGGGGGTAAATAAATGGGCCCCCCCATAGCGATCGAGGTTAACCTGGGCATCCACAAATACCTGGTGGTGTTCTAAGCAAGCGGCAATTACCACTGGGGTTAATACTCCATCTCCATAATCAGAGCAAAGGACAACATCGACCTGATCCAATTGAGAACGAATATAAGCCCCTAAACGCTCTTGTAATGTTTGATTCGGTAAGGCATCGGATTTGCGATCGACCCGGACAATTTGTTGGGTTACGGATTGGCGAGCATGGCCAGAAATTCTAGTTTTAGTGACCGTCGGGCGATCGGGGTCAATCAAAATTCCATCGGTGACAATCCCGGCATCGTGAAAAATGTTGATTAAAGCTTGGCCTTGGGGATCATCTCCAATTAAGCCAGCGACTTTAACCTGGGCTCCTAGTTTAGCCAAGTTATAAATGGCATTGGCTCCCCCCCCTGGCACTTGGCTAGTGTGCTCGTGGCGTAAAATCAACACCGGCGCTTCCCTAGATAAACGTTCTACCTGGCCAGTCAGAAATTCATCTAGGGTTAATCCCCGGCCACTAATACCCGTACTTGATGAAAGTTGGCAAGTAACGCTGCTAGGGAACTATATTCTTCAGAAATGGGGAGGGAATTTTTAGACAATTTTGATTAGGGAAAAATAATTACTTTGATTAGCTTACATTTGTCTTTCTGAAAAAAAAACCTCTTTTGAAATTTAGGACAAAAGCTGGGATTAGGATTAAAATCGGGAAGAATCCAAAGAAAATCTAAAGCTTTTTTTGGCTTTTAGGGGTAAATTATTAAGTTATATTAATAAAGTTCAATTGCCCACATCGATGGTTTTGTCTTCCTTTTAGCTTAGTTAAACAGTGGAACCTAGAGAGCACCCCCTCTTAAACAATCAAAGCCATGAGCCTAATAAAAGCATTAGGTTACTGTTATTTGTTGACGATCGCCGAGTAACGATGGCCCATGTTAAAAAGATCGAAGAATATTTAGATGAACTACGACAAAATAATTCCTTTGAGATAGAAACGATTAAAATTGCGGAACAACCCCATCTAGTGGAGCATTTTAAATTAATTGCTACCCCTGCCCTAGTGAAGGTTAGTCCTGGCCCCTACGAAACTTTGGCGGGCACCCAACTAATTGAAAAATTAAAAAAATGTTGGCCCCAATGGACGATGGAGACTAACCATCATTACAATAATCCTAAGTTTGAGGTACTTAGCACTGATAAAAATAATTATTCTTCTGAAGTTCTAAAATTATCTGATGAAGTATTTCGATTAAAGCAAGAAAAAGAAGAGTTGCAAAAACAAATTATCTTTAAGGATCAAATTTTAGCCATGCTAGCCCATGATTTGAGAAGTCCTTTAACGGCGGCTTCGATCGCGGTGGAAACCTTAGAGTTATCAGAAACCCAGTTATCGCAAGAGCGGGGGAAAAAGATTAAACCTCAAATTTATAAACAAGCGAAGCAACAATTTCAGCTAATGAATCGTATGATTACTGATATTTTGCAAGCTTCCAAAACCGTTAATTCTAGTTTAAGGGTGGTGCCATCTAAGTTAGAACTGCCCCCCCTAGCCCATAACATTGTCGAGGGTTTACAGGAAATCTACGATCTTAAACATCAAACTTTGGCGATGGATGTGCCCCAGGATTTACCGCCGGTGTATGGGGATGAGGAACTACTGCGGCAAGTAATGGTCAATTTATTAGAAAATGCTTCTAAATATACCCCTGATGGCGGTCAGATCAGATTGGCGATGTTGCACCGTACTAGTCAAAAGGTGCAGGTTTCGGTATCCGATACTGGCCCCGGTATTCCTAAGGAAAAATATGATTCGGTTTTTGAAGGTCATTTCCGTCTCAAACGGGATCTATCCCAGGAAGGCTATGGTTTAGGTTTATCTCTCTGTCGTAAAGTTATCCAAGCCCATTACGGCCAAATTTGGATTGATAATAATCCTGGCCAAGGATGCACCTTTCATTTTACCCTCCCTATTTATCGCTAAAGTTATGACTCGATCGCGGTGTTCGTTAAAGCTCAAATCTATATTGCATCATGGTTGGCGATGGAGCATGGTAATCATCATGGCCTTGGTATTTGGGTTCAGTAGCTTGCACCAGAACGCGATCGCGGTGCAATCCGTTGACCCGATCACGGAGGAGTATCAACTACCCGCAGAAGTTTATGTGAAAAACTGTGGTACTTGCCATGTGCCCATTCCACCGGAAGTGTTGCCACGGGAAACCTGGCAATTTTTGCTAGAAAAACCTTACAATCACTACGGCCTTTCCCTAAAAAATATCATTGGCATTAACCAAGTTTTAATGTGGCGATACTTAAGTAATTATTCGCGATCGCTTTTACCAGAGGAAAATCGTCCTTTATACATCGATGATTCCCGT
>JAAUPO010000473.1 GCA_012033095.1 Synechococcaceae cyanobacterium RL_1_2
TCCTTAGGAATAAGAAATTAATAACATCTAAAACTTAAATCCCCATTAGGTTACCTTCACTCGCAGGAGACCCTACAAATTGCTAAGTTATTTAATTCACGATCCTTAATCCTGACTTCTTACTTTTTATTCAAGAAATAGAAAAGAGTGGCAATTGAGTACATTAAAAGCCAAGTTTAGTAAGGATCTACATGTTATGGCCTAGTTAGGATTGCTATATAGCTGTACTAACAACGATTAGGACAGAGGACAGAGGACAGATCAACAACCATAGTTAACCTCTACAGGATAAGGCTTTGCTGCTTTAGGGGTGTCTTAACCTTTGTGGCTCTGGCTATAAATTTACCAGCACTAGGACGGCTCATCCACGTTATGATAATCTTCCCAAATTTCTTCCTCTTCCTCTTCTCCATTTAGATTGTGGTGCTCAGAGTTGATGGCAATAAAAGGTAAACCGGCTCCTTCTAAGCCCTTAATAATTCTTTTAGGAGTATTAGAAAACACTAAAAATAAAGGATAAATCTGTTCCCCCGCTTGGTTTAACATATGGGATTCCGCCGGAGGCATCAACCATTCATAATCTTGATCTAGATGCACTTGGGTATGTCGCCAACGCATTAATAAATCAGAAAAGTCTTCCCCTGGTCGATGGATAAAAATTAAAATTTCTGCCTCCATTTGATCTGCCACTCTGGGTCACACATCAATACTGCCAAATCACAGGATAATTGAATCGCTTCATTTAACGCCGATCGCGTGATACTAAAATCCTTTTCAAAGTCAGGATTACTTTTTCTGGTTCTTACCACTGGTAGGGGTATGGTGACTAAGCTATCCTCGGGCCTGCGCATACTAGGTAATAGCTCTAGGTACGGGCGATGCTGCTTGAGTAATTCAATTATGGCGTAGCGATCGCAATAGGTAGAGAGTAAGTGTTCGTAGGCACTATTTTTAATAGCCATAGATCTGAAAAAGAATAAAAGAAAAAACGATAGGGTGAAATAATTCTCATTTAAACTATAAACATACAAAAAATCCTCCCGAATAGGCAGGGAGGACAAAAATACCAAGGATTGTTTCTAGTGTTGCCTTTGCTCAAAATCCATCGAACCGATTAGCCTAGGGTTTCAAACACTTTGAACATGGGTAAGTACATGGATAATAAAATTACCCCTACCATGGCCGCAATTACTACCATCATTGCCGGCTCTAGGATAGAGGTCATGGATTTAACCGCATTTTCTACTTCATCTTCAAAGAAGTCGGCTACTTTCATCATCATGCCATCCAACTCCCCAGTTTCTTCCCCAATGCTCATCATTTGAATTGCTAGGGGAGGAAATACCTTCCCCGCATCTAATGCCACACTGATCATCCCCCCTGCTGAATTTCTTCCTGGGCTGCTTCCACCGCATTAGCAATAACTTGATTCCCTGCGGTTTGGCGCACGATTTCAAGGGAAGTAATGATGGGCACTCCAGAACGGGTTAATGTACCAAAAATACGACAGAAGCGAGCAACGGAGTTTTTTTGGATTAAATCCCCAAATAGTGGTGCTTTCAACAACAAAGCATCAATTTGTAATCTTCCAGGTTCTGTTTTGTAATATTGTTTGATCACCGTGGTGACGATCACGATCGCACTAATAGGAATCAATACCTTCCAACTTCTTAATACCCCACTAATCCACAGCATCACTTGGGTTAGCATTGGTAGCTCTGTCCCCAAATCTTCAAAAATAGCCGCAAAAATGGGAATTAAGAAGATCGTCATGGCAAAAAATACAATCACCGCGAGGGAACCCACCGCAATGGGGTAGGTCATGGCGGATTTGATTTGGTTATTGAGTTTTGACATGTCCTCGAGGAGTTTGGCTAAGCGGTTAAGGACATCATCTAACACCCCCCCCACTTCTCCTGCTTCCACCATGCTGACATAGAGATTGTCAAAGGCATCGGGAAATTTGGCCATGGACTCAGACAGGGGAATACCTTCTTGAACATCGGCCGATAATCCCAAAATTGCCTTTTTTAGTTTGGGATTTGGGCATTGATCCCCTAAAACCCCTAAACAACGGACGATCGCGACCCCGGCATTAATCATTACCGCAAATTGCCGGGAAAAAACTGCTTTGTCTTTGACCGAAACACTCACCAACATTGATTCTAGGGCTTCCCCAATGTCAATGCCGGCTTTGGCTTCGGTTACCGCACCAATGGATGGATATCGATTTTCAAGAATGCTCCTGGCCTGTTCAGGACTGATGGCTTGAACTTTTTCTTTCTTTTTTTGCCAGTAGCATCGGTAACGTCAACAACATAATTAGGCATGGCTTCAACTTACAACATAGGTTTTGAGATGGGCTCGGCAATAGACAAGGAAACAATCAACTCCTGTTATTGAATTTATTTTAATATTGACATTGGCAATATAAGTATTTTGCTCCAAGGAGACTCCTGGGTTAGGCAGTGCCAAATCAAGGGTTCGTCAATATCTTCAGGAGTTATTTTTTGGTTTTTGTGACTCCCACTAAACGTTGCAACTCGTCAGGATTACTACTTTTGCTCATCCCTTCTTCAAAGGAAATAATATCGCTTTTAACTAGTAACGATAACGCTTGTTCCATCGTTTGCATCCCTAATTTTTATGCCGGTTTGAATCGAGCTATACATCATTGCGGTTTTTCCTTCTCGAATTAGGTTGGCGATCGCGGGGGTTACAATCATAATTTCCTGGGCCATCACCCGACCAAATTCACCGGGTTTAGGGGCTTTTTTCTTCGCTAAACATTGGCTGAATACCGCCAACAAAGAAGCTGATAATTGGGCCCTAATTTGGGGTTGTTGGATCGGGGGGAATACGTCTAACATCCGATCGATGGTACCGGCGGCGGAATTAGTATGGAGGGTTCCCATGACTAAGTGCCCCGTTTCCGCAGCGGAGATAGCCAGACCAATGGTTTCCAAATCCCGCATTTCCCCCACTAGAATGATGTCAGGATCCTGTCTTAATGCCCCTTTTAAGGCATTGGCAAAACTTTTAGTATCTTCCCCCTTCTGTCGTTGGTGAAATAAACTTTGCACATTGGGGAAAACGTATTCAATGGGGTCTTCCACCGTCAGAATATGTTCCGCCCGG
>JAAUPO010000474.1 GCA_012033095.1 Synechococcaceae cyanobacterium RL_1_2
CCTTCGAAATTATTGAGCGGGAACTAGGTAAACCCATTGAAAAGATTTACCGAGAAATTTCTCCCCAACCCTTAGCCGCCGCTAGTTTAGGACAAGTATATCGAGCCACCCTCCATACCGGCGAAGATGTGGCAGTTAAGGTACAACGGCCTGGTCTGGTGCCAGTAATTGCCCTGGATTTATATTTGATGAGGCTAGGGGCAAAGCTATTTGGTGGTTTTTTACCTTTAAATTTAGGCCATGATTTAACTCTAATCGTGGATGAGTTTGGTTATAAGTTATTTGAAGAGATTGATTACCTAAATGAAGGCCGCAACGCAGAGAAGTTTGCTGCTAATTTTCAAGATGATCCTGAGGTTAAAGTGCCCGCCATCTATTGGCGTTATACCGGTAAAAACGTTTTAACACTGGAATGGATCAACGGCCACAAATTAAATGATCTAGCTGGGATGCGTCGGGATGGGGTCGATATCGATCGCGTCATTCGTATTGGGGTAACCTCTGGTTTAAGACAACTATTAGAGTTTGGCTTTTTCCATGCCGATCCCCACCCAGGGAACCTATTTGCCACCGATGATGGCCGTATGGCTTACATTGACTTCGGCATGATGGATCAATTGACGGTGGAAACCAAGGAAACGATCGCTAGTTCGGTGGTGGAGTTAATCAATAAGGATTACAGAGCTCTAGCCAAGGATTTTGTCAATCTCGGCTTTTTAGCTTCCACTGTCGATATTGACCCCATAGTGCCTGCCCTAGAAAGGGTTTTAGATAATGCGGTGGGGGAAAAGGTTTCGGACTTCAACTTTAAGACCGTCACGGATCAGTTTTCGGAACTCATGTATGACTACCCGTTTCGGGTACCTTCCTGTTTTGCGTTAATTATTCGCTCCTTAGTTACCCAAGAAGGGCTAGCCCTGACCCTCAACCCGAACTTCAAAATTGTCGAAGTTTGTTTTCCCTACGTCTCCCGCCGTCTCCTCACTGGAGAATCCCCCACCATGCGCCGCCGATTATTGGATGTACTATTCAAAGATGGCAAATTCCAATGGCAACGGTTAGAAAATATGATCTCCATTGCCCAGGATGATCAGAAGTTCGATCTGATGCCTACGGCCCAACTCGGTTTGCAATATCTGATGTCCGAGGAAGGTCGTTACCTTAGACAACAGATTTTACTCGCCTTAACCGAAGACGATCGCTTACATACAGAAGAAGTGCAACGGTTATGGAATTTAGTCAAAGGAGAATTGAAGCCCCAAAATTTACTCACTGTGGCGTTCAGTGCCCTTAAGGACATTACCCCTAACCCAGTAGCGGCGGCCTTTACTGGTATTACACCTAAGCCATAGGTAAACCGAAATGGGCAAGATTGCCTGGAGGGATTGATTGGGTTATATAAAAAAGCCCTTTCCCTCCATATCTGTGGGAAGGGAAAATGAATGTTCCTAAAGCCTTTGCCATCGGCTATATACTAAAAAGTAACTAAAGGTAGATTTTTTTAGCATTGTTTGCGTTGATGGCAAAAGTCAAAGGAAGTCAGATTATGCTCGGTGCGGTGGGATGTCTAACAGCTCTAATTAGTATTCCGATCGCGAATTCTTTTAAACCAGAAGCTCCTGCCATCGTCCAACCGTCCCCTTCGGATTTATCTGAGCTTCAAACCCAGGCCGGCCGACGTTTTAGCTGTGTCCAAACCACGGACCAGAACGAAACTTCCTACGTAGTGTCTTACCATGAACCTGGTCAACCCAAAAACCCTGGTTAAAAATGGTGCGGGCCATGGGGGGAGGGTGGAACCAAGCCAGTAGATGTAACGAAATTGCTCGCCGTTTAGATATCTATCGCCAAGAGGAACTCCTCGGTTTTCAATATCGCACTGACCCTGACACCCCTGGCCAGTACGTCATCTGTGCTAAAACCAAAATTACTAAACCAGGGGATTGTCCGTTAGTACTAACCCTCTTTCCGGAACAAGACCCCCAACTAGCCATTCAGGAAGTAGCTTTTTCCTTGCTAAAAGATAACCCCATCAGCTATGAGCGATCGGCGATCGATTCCAACCAAGAAGAGCAAGAAGAAATTGTTTATATTTCCTTAGAAGAATTACTGTAATCAATTAATTTCCCCTAATTTCCTCCTGCCTGCGATGTTAAAAATGCGGCTCTAGTTTGCTGTAACCATCAAATACAGATAAATGCAGAAGTTAAAACCATGGGATATGGATATTAAGGCAACCAATTTAATCCTGATGAACGCAATTACGGAATTTTAATTTCCCGTTCGCGATCGCTGGACAATCAACAATAAATAAACCTTAAGTTGTCAGCCCATGGAGCAAAACCACACAAAGTGGATAAGCATCCATAACATCAATTCCTAGTAGCCACGATCCTAAGATCATTAGGCGTAAACAGGAATGACTCTTTTCCCCAGCCCTGGTCACATCGGACAAACAAAATAAAACCCTTAAACAGCTTGCACAAAAAAAGCCAATGTAGTGTATTCTGGGTAACCGTGACAAAATTTATCGGATAAAACTGTAAATATTGTTACAAGTTTTACCAGTTCCCATTCTAGATACTGGAAACCCACATTTTTCTAAGTCTGGAACTATCAGCTAACTGATAAAAACAACCCCAAGGCTTTGATCACCCTAAGGACATATAACAGGTGTCCCGCTAGGTTTTTGACGCTCAATAATGTATTAAACTTTTAAATTTTTCTGTTAAACAAGGGGAGTTCGCCTATCGTGTCTATTGGTATTATTGGTACTAAGCTCGGCATGACCCAAATCTTCGAAGAAGAAACAGGATATTCTATTCCTGTCACCATTATCCAAGCCGGTACCTGCCACGTCACTCAAGTAAAAACTAAAGAGAAAGACGGTTACGAAGCGGTACAAATTGGTTATGGTGAAGTGCCCGATCGCAAACGCACATTAAACACTAAAGAGACCAAGGAAGTTAACAAGTATCTTACTTCCGGAGAATATGGTCACTTACAAAAAGCAGGTGTGCCTGCCCTCCGCCATCTCAAAGAATATGCCGTGGATAACCCCGGAGATTATGAGCTCGGATCAGAGATCAAAGCCGATATTTTCAAAGAAGGTGATTTAGTCGATGTATC
>JAAUPO010000048.1 GCA_012033095.1 Synechococcaceae cyanobacterium RL_1_2
AGAGCGGGGATCATTTGGATCGTGAATTAAATAACTTAGAAATTTGTAAGGTATCCTTCAAGGGAGCGTAAACCATCGATATTTAAGTTTTAGATGTTATTAAATTCTTATTCCTTTAAAGTTCAAAACTAAAACCTTTTTGTTTTAATTGTTGATATTTTTGTTCATCAAATCGATAAAGTTTAGCTGCACGATGGGCAACGTTGGTTTGTAGTTCATTGAGGTCAATTAACAGTTCCATTTTCAAGATTTTGCGGCGGAAGTTTCTTTTATCTAGGGGTTTGCCGAGAATCTTTTCGTATAGTTTTTGAATTTCTGACAAGGTAAATTTTGTTGGTAAAAGCTCAAAGCCAATGGGTTCATAACGAATTTTCCCCCTTAATCTCTCGATCGCGGTATTCACAATTTGATCGTGATCAAACCCCAACGGGGGAATTGCAATAAAGTTAAACCAGCGGGCTTCCTTGGCATCGGTGGAAGCGGACAATAGTTGATCTTTAAGATTGATTAAGGCATAGTACGCGATCGTGATCACCCTCTCCCTCGGATCACGATTCACCTCGCCAAAAGTATAAAGTTGCTCTAAAAATACATCTCTAAGACCTGTTTCTTCCTGCAATTCTCGTCGAGCAGCATCTTCTAAAGATTCTTCAATCCGGACAAACCCCCCCGGCAACGCCCATTGATCTTGATAGGGGGCTAATCCCCGCCGGATGAGCATAATTTTTAGTTCCTGATCCTGATCTAGTCCAAACACCACACAATCAACGGTTATGGACGCTTTTGGATAGGAGTAAGTATAACTAGCCATAATAGGAATAAATAAAACTTATTTGTTTTAATTGTGGAAGTTGGTTAATTAATTATCCCAAATTCGTTTTATAGAGTTGGGTAATAAATCAATCGTGGTTTGTTTAAACAAGCTTACAAGGGGACAACGTACTTGCTTCCTTTACAAATTAAGCTTTTTGGGGTTTCGCTCCACAAAATAATTAAATGGATTTAGGGGCAGAAGGCTTTGATCATCAATTACAAAATTCTGGGAAAGGGTTAATTTTTCGTTTATGAATTAATTTTGATGCTGGTTTCTATGCTAATTTTTTACAGAGATTGATAGCTACAAGTCTTCCGCGACAAAGCTTTAATCGTGCTTGTCCCCTTTTAAGGTTAACTTAGGATCGTTAATTAAATAACTTAGCGAGTTGTGGGGTCTCCTGCGAGTGAAGGTAACCTAATGGGGATTTAAGTTTTAGATGTGATTAATTTCTTATTCCTTACTTACTGTGTAAGGATTTTTGTCCCCTTAACCATCAGTAATGGTAATGCTAAAGCTGTAAGGATATTTAGACCCAGGATAATTGATTATCAAGAGGTTTGGTATTCCTGATCCTTACTTGTATAGGACTACCCTCCACTTAACCATCAGTAAATTTGCTATGGGGTGAGTATCGTTATGGTAGTAGTCATAGAAGTTAAGACAAGCCCAAAGCAACTAAGGGTTATTTGTGAGGGTCGATCATCATCGACCCTTAGTAATCAATCTAATAGCTCAATCCGGCTAAGGTTTACAATCTCAGGACTTACGCAAAAATTTCGATTCTGTCCTGGGAACCATGATGTTTGGGAACAATCGTTCAAGCAAGTCCCCGAAATTCGGGGGATTGAGGGGACTTGTGCGTAAAGTCCTAAATCTGTTCCAAGCAGGGGGAGGGCTCCCTTCCGCCACGGGAATCCATTGCCACCATTGAGATCATGATGATCCTTGATTTGGCTAATAGCTAGAAACTGTTCCTGAAGCACAGGTCGCCGCATTATTGATTAAAATTGGAGCGGGGGGTTCTTTAACTTCGGGATCATTACTACCACAGACGATATAGGTAGTACCTTTTCCTCCACCAATCAGGATAGGTAATGCTAAAAACTCCGGAGACGTAACTTAACATCCCATTCTTGTTCGCGATCGTCGATGGAAGACATAATCATCCGCAACACTAATTTCATAGGTATAATTTTCAGTATCTGGCTCAGTTAGGCTAGAAAGGGTGCCATCGATTTGATCGTAGAAACCGTTGTCGTTGTAATAGCGGGAGTCTTGACCATAGTTTAAATCCCAGAGATTATTTTTTGCTTCGGTTTGGGCCGCTTCAAAAGCAATTTGATCACAGGTTTGTTGTTGTTGTTCATAACGCTCGTTGGCTTTGGCAATTTCTGCTTCTACATCCAGCGGCATCACATCATTAAGGGAACCCACCGTTTCTAAGTTCAACAGGGCCAGACTAACCTGGGTATCCATGGTTAAAGGCTTGGTTTTAAAGAAGTTTTCGCACATATCTTCCCCGTTGTTGTACATCATGGTGGCAAAACTCATGATGTTAATGGGCTGCACTTCTAGGGGAACTCGATAGGCGACTAGATAGGTTTTTCCAGCTAGGCGAGTGGTTTGGCCCTGGGTAAAATAGGTGTTATCAAAACTAGTTTGGCCAAATAAACCAGACCAATTTTTAATTAGATCGGCCATTTCATACTGACCACCGACTGAAATTTTATTCCAACCTCGATCTAGGGTGCTAAAACTCATGGTCAGGGGGTAATCTTTGCCGGTTAAAGGATTAGCCTGAACTGGCGATATAACCACGGACTGAAGGGCTATTGAACCCGCGATCGCAGTGAGAAAAGCAGCTAGAGAGCTTTTCCATCTAAATAAGACCATAAATAAAACCTATGATTACCTGAATTTTGTAGTGAATCTAGCTAAATTATAGATAGGGCTTTTTGTAGTCGTCCTGATTTTTCAAAACTTCTTAACCTAAATCTCCATGGCGAATACTCCGGATCCACAAATAATGAAAGCGGTAGAGCAACTGAACTATCGAGTAACGGTGGGAGACGTTGCAACTCAAGCCGGTTTAGATATTAACTTTGCCCAACAGGGCCTGTTGATGCTAGCGGAAACTACAGCCGGCCACCTCCAGGTAAGTAACGAAGGGGAAATGATCTACCAATTTTCCTCTAATTTTCGTTCGATCCTTTTATATAAGTATTGGCAATTAAGGTTAAAGTCCCTGGGGGAAAAAATTGCGAGGGGATTATTTTATTTGCTCCGCATTTCCTTCGGCATTATGTTAATCGTTTCTATTTTATTAATGGTCATTGCCATTACGATTATTGTGATTGCTGCTAGTTCTCGGGATGACAATGGGGGCGGTAATCGTCGTCGCGATGGCGGTGGTTTTAATTTGATGACTTGGTTCATCCTGGACGATTTATTTACCCTATTTCGTCCTCGTTATTATCACCATGGCCACCATACCAGTAAGACCCTGGCTAAGCGATCGGCCCAGGTGGAGGAAGAGCGTTCTGATCTCAATTTTTTAACAGCGGTATTCTCCTTTTTGTTTGGGGATGGCGATCCTAACTACGATCTAGAGGAAGTGCGATGGCAAACCATTGGTCAATTTATTCGTACCCAGGGGGGATCTGTGATTGCGGAACAAATCGTCCCTTACCTAGAACCAGCGACGAACCAAGATGATGAAGATTATATGATTCCGGTATTAAGTCGCTTTAATGGTTACCCGGAAGCTGTCCCCCCAAGGAGAACTTATTTATTATTTTCCTGATCTGCAAGTGACTACAGCAAAAAGCCAAGCTAAGGTTAATTCCCCCTCTTTTCTTCAGGAAAAATTGTGGAAGTTTAGTCAAGCGAGCAGTGGTCAAATCCTGGGGGCGATCGGTCTAGGTTCCGTCAATTTCATTTTGGCGTTGGTGTTAGGCAGTCTGCTTAAAGATCCTTCCATCGTGAGAGAGTTAGGGGGCTTTATTGCGTTGATTGATAATATTTATTTTCTGTTATTAGGGTATGGGGTTGCTTTTTGACGGTGCCGTTAGTGCGTTATTTTTGGATACAACAGCAAAATCAGCGCATTACCAGCCGTAATGAACGTCGGGCCCAGTTAGCCCAGAGCTTCAATGCCCATAAGCAAGGCCTTCAATCTAAATTAAAGTTTGCTCAACAATTTGCCCAACAAAAGGTGTTGGATGCCCAGGATATTGCCTATACCACTGAAGAGGATGTGCTGGATCAGGATTTAGCTAATGCTGAGCGCATTGATCAAGAATGGCGCGATCGCTTAGAAAGTAGTTGAAGATGGTTAAAACTCTTAACCTTCTTTGGGTATTTTGTGTAACATGTATAGTTTCCGAAACCGGTAGTGCTAAAGGTGCAAGGATATTTAGACCCAGGATAATTGATTATCAAGGGGTTTAATCTTCCTGATCCTTACTTGTATAGGACTACCCCGAAACCCTTTTCAAAGAGAATCTTCTCTCAATTATTGTTTGAATTATATTTTAGAAGCCGATCGCGGGCATGGTTTGCCCCCCTAACGGATAGAGATTTCCCTAAAGGTCGATCGCGATAGTTACCCCCTACAATCAAAACTGTAACTAAAGATTGTCATCAACGCGATCGTGGAGGGGAGAAACTATGCAACCCACTGACCCAAATAAATTTACAGAAAAAGCTTGGCAGTCCATTGCCCGCACCCCTGATATTGCCAAGGAACATCGTCACCAACAACTGGAATCGGAGCATTTAATGCAGGCGTTGTTGGAGCAGGATGGTTTAGCGAACAGTATTTTTACAAAAGCTGGGGTAAAGCTGGAACTCCTGCGCGATCGCGTTAACCAATTCATGGCGAAACAAGCCAAGCTCAATAATGCTAGTGACTCGGTTTATTTAGGGAGTAGCTTAGATCAGTTACTAGATCGGGCGGATAAGTATCGTAGCGAGTTTAAGGATGAATATATTTCCGTGGAACATTTGGTGTTGGGCTATTGCCAAGATGCCCGCCTAGGTAAGACCCTGTATAAGGAATTTAATTTAAGCGAAAGTCAACTCAAACAATTAATCACCGCAATTCGAGGTTCCCAAACCGTGACTGATCAAACCCCTGAAAATAAATATCAATCCCTAGAAAAGTACGGCCGGGAATTAACGGCATTGGCTAAATTGGGTAAGCTGGATCCGGTGATCGGTCGGGATGAAGAAATTCGCCGTACCCTCCAAATTTTGTCCCGCCGGACTAAAAATAATCCGGTGTTAATCGGGGAACCGGGGGTCGGTAAAACCGCGATCGCGGAGGGGTTAGCCCAACGAATTATTAATCGAGATGTCCCTGAATCGTTAATTGATCGTAAGGTGGTGGCCTTGGATATGGGGGCATTAATTGCGGGGGCTAAGTTTCGGGGGGAATTTGAGGAGCGACTCAAAGCCGTCTTGAAGGAAGTTACGGAAAGCGATGGCAACATCATTTTATTTATTGATGAAATCCATACGGTGGTAGGGGCGGGGCTGCCCAAGGTTCCATGGATGCGGGGAATTTACTCAAGCCCATGTTAGCTAGGGGGGAACTGCGCTGTATTGGGGCCACCACCCTGGATGAGTACCGTAAATATATTGAAAAAGATGCAGCCCTAGAGCGACGGTTCCAGTCGGTGTTGGTGGATGAACCCAATGTGGTGGATACCATTTCCATTTTGCGAGGGTTAAAGGAACGGTATGAAGTACACCATGGGGTCAAAATTGCGGATAATGCGATCGTGGCGGCGGCTACCCTCTCTAATCGTTACATTAGCGATCGCTTTTTACCGGATAAAGCCATTGATTTAATGGATGAGGCCGCAGCGAAATTAAAAATGGAAATTACCAGTAAACCGGAGGAGTTGGACGAGATTGATCGCAAAATTTTGCAGTTAGAAATGGAGCGGCTATCCTTGCAAAAAGAGGATGATAGTCTATCCATCGAACGGTTGAGCAATTTAGAAAAAGAATTGGCTAACCTCAAAGAATCCCAATCGGAACTAAGTAGCCGTTGGGAAAATGAAAAACAAGTGATCGATCGCTTGCGGGATATTAAGGCGGAAATTGATCAAGTCAACCTCGCCATTCAACAGGCCGAGCGGGATTATGACTTAAGTAAGGCGGCGGAGTTGCGCTACGGTAAACTGAGCGAACTCCAAAAACAAAAGGAACAGGCCGAAACCCATCAAACCACCCCCCAATCCCTATTACGGGAAGAAGTGGTGGCCGATGACATTGCCGAAATCATTGCCCGCTGGACTGGGGTTCCGGTCACGAAATTGGTGACATCAGAACGGGAAAAATTACTTAACCTTGAGCAAGAACTCCACGAACGGGTGGTGGGTCAGAATGAAGCGGTGACGGCGGTGGCCGATGCTATCCAGCGATCGCGGGCGGGATTGGTCGATCCGGATGGCCCATGGCCAGTTTTATTTTCCTGGGCCCCACGGGGGTGGGCAAAACGGAACTAGCCAAAGCCCTAGGGGTGAGCTTATTTGACAGTGAAGAAGCCCTCGTGCGCATCGATATGTCAGAGTATATGGAAAAACATACGGTGTCCCGTTTACTCGGTGCACCTCCGGGCTATGTGGGCTATGAAGAAGGGGGGCAACTCACCGAAGCCATCCGCCGTCGGCCCTATGCGGTGATTCTCTTTGATGAAATTGAAAAGGCCCACCCCGATGTATTTAACGTAATGCTGCAAATTTGGATGATGGCCGTGTCACGGACTCCCAAGGCCGCCTGGTGGATTTTAAAAATACCATTATCATCATGACCAGTAACATCGGCTCCCAATTTATCCTGGATGTGGCTGGGGATGAATCCCAGTATGAGGAAATGCGATCGCGGGTGATGGAAGCGATGCGGGCTAATTTTCGACCGGAATTTTTAAACCGCATCGATGAACTCATTATCTTCCATGGTTTAGGGAAAGCACACCTACGGCGCATTGTTAAATTACAGATCGCCCGTTTAGCAAAACGCCTGGACGAACAAAATTTAATCCTCGATGTGAAGGAGGATGCCCTGGACTTTATTGCAGAGATTGGCTACGACCCTGTATATGGAGCGCGACCCATCAAACGAGCAATCCAGCGTTATCTCGAAACCCTTATTGCTAAAGCCATTTTGAAAAATATCTACCATCCTGGGGACACCATCGAAGTCACCATCGCCGACGAACGGTTAACCCTCACTGCCCCGCGATCGCCCGTTAGTTTGGCAAAATAAAATGGCGTAATTTTATGACCCTTCTAGGGAGTAACAACACCATGGTCTTGGCTAATGTCCTCAGCTCTCTATTCGGATCTCCGTTACGCCTAGGCTACCCCAAAAACCTTGGGATCATCCTCCTGAGCCTAGGTGTAATGACAGGGCTAGCCAGTTGTAGTCCTGAAGCTGAATTATTAACTGGGGGCATTAATAGCCAAGCAGTGGATCAAGATCCTGCCTATAGTGGTGATGGGCGTTACCTGGCGTTTAGCTCCGATCGCCGGGGCCACCGGGACATCTATCTGTTTGATTTAGATGGTAAAAACTTAATCAATCTGCCGGGTTTAAATCGCAATGATTCTAGCCAAGAACAACCGGCGTTGAGTAATGATGGCCGTTATCTCGTCTATGTCTCTAACCAACGGGGCCGCAGGGATATTTTTATTTATGATCGCGATCGGCAAACCGTACGCCTTCTAAGTGCCAATACCAAAGGCTCCGTTGCTAATCCCACCATCAAAGGGGATGGTAGTGAAATTGCTTTTGCCTCCACCGATCGCGGTCAATGGAAAATTTCTGTGGTGAGAAACCCCCTACAATGAGCGGTTTTGCTTTAAAATGACCAAAATTTGTTAAACCAAATTCCATCTCATCAAAATTAATAACTTCCCACCGAATTGTCATACCCAATAATCCCAAATAAAAACATACCGCGATGGATTAAATTTTATTCTTAAGGTTTTATTTCTAGGGTTTTATTCCTAGGTTCAGGCTATGACTGCCTTCAGCTTTATTTATCTGAATCTGTCGTTCTAATTTCAATTGTCAATATTTGGTATTACTTCTCATTTCATTTATTTCTCATTTCATTTCATTTCAAATCAAAGATATTTTATCGAGTCATAGGTTAATCACATCATGGGCAAATTGCAGGTCGGTTTATTATTTGGTGGTCGTTCTGGAGAACATGAGGTTTCCATTGTTTCCGCCGCAACGATCGCCCAAGCCCTAACCCAAGCCGGTTATGATGTGACCCCCATTTATATTAATAAACACGGCCTGTGGCATACCGGTGCGATCGCCGAAGCCACCCTCTCCACCAAACAGCCCCCCCAAGAACAATCCACTGGTAACCTTTGGCAATTTCCCCCTAACTTAGACGCGATCGATGTCTGGTTTCCAGCCCTCCATGGCCCCAACGGAGAAGATGGCACTATTCAAGGCCTATTCACCCTGATGCAAGTACCCTACGTCGGTTGTGATGTGCTTTGCTCTTCCGTGGGCATGGATAAACTTGCCATGAAAATGGCCTTTCGGGATGCCGGGTTACCCCAGGTCAACTATAAAGGGGTGACGCGATCGCAGATATGGTCAAATCCCTGTGTGTTTCCAAAACTATGTGACGACATCGAACTAGAAATTGGTTACCCTTGTTTTATTAAACCCGCTAACCTCGGTTCCTCCGTCGGCATTACCAAAGCCACTAACCGTCAATCCTTAGAACAGGGTCTAGATGAAGCGGCAAAATATGATCCTCGCATTATCATTGAAGCGGGCATTGATGGCATCCAGGAAATTGAATGCGCCGTATTAGGAGGGGATAACCCCAAAGCCTCCGTCCCAGGAGAAATTACCTTTGATGCGGAATTCTATGACTATGAAACCAAATATACCGATGGGCGATCGAAGATGATCATTCCAGCCCCGATCCCGGATGAAATTGCTGCCCAGGTTAAAGAAAATGCAGTGTTAGCCTTTCAAGCCCTCAATGGTTTTGGCCTAAGTCGGGTGGATTTCTTCTACCAAGCCAGCACCGGTAATTTATACATCAACGAAATTAATACCCTGCCAGGTTTTACCGCTTTGAGTATGTACCCCCAACTCTGGCAAGCAACGGGGGTTGCCATTACTGAACTAGTCACAGAACTGGTGGAATTAGCTCTACAGCGGCATCAATCTTCACTATAAAGTCCCTTGGGTGGTAGTGGCTGTCAATGGAACTGAGCTAACTACTAGGACAAAACCTAAACATAGAGATCTTTGTAAGTATTGACCCTACCTAATTGGCTCCCAACATGGGCCAGGCTAGGGAGTCTTGTTAACGGATCTTTAAAGATTTTTAGTTAATTCCAAACCATAGGCCATACCGATCAAGATGGTAATTAACAGGAAAATAAAATTACTCCCCCTGGTAAAAAACTAAGCAAGCCAAACCCCCTAAGTACATAAAGAACTAGGGTGCACAGGGAACTACCTAATAAAAGAGAGCCAAGATTGTTGGAAGTCATAGATCATCGTTATAAATGCCCATTAATTGTACCTACATGATGCCATTATGATT
>JAAUPO010000475.1 GCA_012033095.1 Synechococcaceae cyanobacterium RL_1_2
ATCCTTCAAGGGAGCGTAACCCATCAATATTTAAGTTTTAGATGCTAACTACAGGACAAAAACCTTAAACCCTTGCGACACAAGCACTATAGCGAAATAAGTTGTAATCCTTACCGGGTAAAGCTCTCAGGCATATTTAAAGTTTTGTGGCGCAACTTTTGTCCTAGTAGTTAGGTTTTAGATGTTATTAAATTCTTATTCCTAAAGTTCGCCAAATTGGGGGATTTAGGCGGCGACTCCACAACATTTGATACTTTTCAAACACGTTCTTAGGAATTTATTTAGAAATTTATTTTTATTACTTTTTTTAAAATTGAACTAAAGCCTTTGTTAATCAGTAACTTTACTTTCTCTGGATAAATGAGCTCTTAAGCCTAACTTTCATTCTTCATTGCGTGGGGTCATACTTATCAATAGTTCGGACACTTTTTCGAGCAAGCCCTAAAACCCTTGGTTTCTCGTTTATGAGAACATCGTGACAGGGAGCTGAAACCGCTATTCTACCTTTGACGACCAAAAACTGTCCGGAGCATTGACTTATATTTTTTATGTTTAAGTTTTCACGCGGGAATTTATCCCTGGGATTTTTCGTGCCAACGCATGAGGGCTTTACCTAATTTATTGTGGTCATGGCGAACAAACCCTGTATCTTGATCTTCGTGCATGATATCGGCCATGACAATCCGGCGGTTTAGTTCCCTAATGCGTTCGCGATCGATATAAACGGGATGGGAATTTTCCTTAGAGTAACGAATTAAGGCTTGGGCCGATGGAGTATGTTCATTAACTAATACTGCATCAAATAATTGCTGGTTGCCGCAGGCCTGATCGATCGCGGCAATATGATCTCCGACGGTATAACCATCGGTTTCCCCTGGTTGGGTCATGATATTACATACATAAATAGATGGTACCCGCCGGGCCATGATGGCTTGACGAATTTCCGGCACCAATAAGTTAGGAATAACACTGGTATAAAGACTACCTGGGCCCATAATGATCATTTCCGCTTGCTCGATCGCGGCTAATACCGCCGGTAAAGCAGGGGGATTAGCCGGTTGACAACCAATGGTTTTGATTTTGCCTCCATCCTCTGAAATATGGGATTCCCCATTGACCCTACGGCCATCATGCATTTCTGCCCATAAATGGACATCGCTCAAGGTTGCAGGTAATACCCGTCCCTCGATCGCTAACACTTTGGAGCTTGCCGCGATCGCCGTTTCCAAATCCCCGGTAATATCGGTCATTGCGGTCAAAATAAATTACCAAAACTATGGCCCATCAGACCATTGCCGGCCATAAAGCGATATTGAAATAATTCAGTCAGAAGCTGTTCTTCATCGGCTAAAGCTGCAATGCAATTACGAATATCCCCCGGTGGTAAAACGCCAATTTCCCTGCGTAAACGCCCTGAGGAACCACCATCATCGGCCACCGTTACAACCGCCGTAATATTAGAACTAAAACGCTTTAAGCCCCGTAGCAACGTGGACAAGCCGGTACCACCACCAATGGTAACAATCCTTACCCCTTGGTTCAGTCTGGCCAGGCGGCGATGATTTCTTAATCGATCTACCAGTTCTGAATCTTGATCAGGACTAAGAACATTGGAAATGGTGGTGATGGTGCGGCTTTGACCTAAAAAAATAAATAATAATCCTGCGGCGATCGCTAGAGGGCCTGAAATATAGGAAGGGAAAAACCTAGCTACATTACTAACAAGGGCTGAAGTTAGTTCAATGAGTCGATAAATGGGAGTAAGGTTAACCCAAATGGCCAACCCTAAAACCGTCAATAATACCCCCACCAAACTCAGAAACATCCAACGCTTGATTAATAGTCCTGGGGCTAACCATTTAAGATAAGTTTTTACTTGTTTTTGGGTTTGTTTGCCCATGGATTTAGAATTAAAGGGAATAATTTTTCTAAAGCTTTATCCGATAGCATATTTTATTATCCCTAGATTGTTGTTTCCTATTGTTGAAGCTCAAGTATCACTTTTAGATCGATAAGTGATTATACCTAATTGATTCCTATTTGAAAGATAAAATGGACACTTAGGATCTAAATTCAGTTATTCATTGATGGATCAGGCTGTTATTTATAGAAATTTTTTAACTACCGAGAAAAAGGTGGGAATAGGCTTTTAAAACGTAACTGTCCCTGTAGGAGGATCAAGGTAAGGAAAAAATACTTTCATCAATTGATGGGGTTGAGGGATCTAGGAATATATGGAGTTAAATCGATCCATCCTCATGAATGCAAGGCTTATTAAGTAGATTATTTAATAATTACAATCCCTCAAGATATTAAAGTACTGGCTGAGGTTAATGCCGAAGTTAATGGTGGCTGGAACCATAATCTAACAACCTTAAATTAAAATTGTGCGATTTGTGCGATTTGTGCGATCGCTAACTATGCCCATAATTTTAGTGAAAACTTCACTAAACCACTAAACTAAGATTTATCAATTTCGTTAAGTTACTTTGATTTTTTTAAGTTACAGTGGCTAATTTCAAAAAATATGGTTTTGCTTTAATTTATATTTTTTTAATGAAGTTATAAAGTTTTCTTAGACATTTTTGGATATTATTTGAGGACAATTTCTAGTATGCAAATGCTGGAGTTTAATCCAAACAATGTCAATAAATTTGATTGATTTATTCGGTAGTCATTGGCGTTAAAAATTGAAAATTAATGTCATCAAATCTAAGTTAATCAAATTTCTTCAACTTTTTAAATCTTGAGTCCTACCGAAAAATTGGGCGTTGCTGAAATGAAAGATTAAAGTTTAGGTCAAAGTTTTAAGAGGATGTTTGAAAAGCCCCCCTTGCCCCCCATTCGAGTTAAAATCACCTAGATTTTAACCAATGAAGTCCCCCAAATTGGGGAATTTAGGGGGCGACTCAACAACATTTGATGCTTTTCAAACACGTTCTGAAGAAGTATATTTGGGGAGATTTTTAAAATCGATCCATTTTTAACTATGCTTTAACCATTTTCAAATTTATCCCTACATTAACCAACCCTTAGAGGCTGTTTATCAAGTCAATTGAATTTGCCTTTTGCCTCCCAAATTCCCTAAATCGGGGGGACTGTTAATGAGTTTTTCAGGAATTTCT
>JAAUPO010000476.1 GCA_012033095.1 Synechococcaceae cyanobacterium RL_1_2
GAATGATTTATACCAAGTCCGCCAACTAAAGCAAGGAAATATTTAAAATCATTGCTATTGACAATGGTTGAGTCCAAAATTATAGTCTTTTTAAATAATTAGGGGAAACAAATAGATCTGAAAACATTCCATTGAGAGGAACAGCCACCCCATACTAAATTAAATTGACTATACTTTTTCCTATTCAATAAAACGGATTTGGTATTAGGGCCAGTTGTTCTAACAATGTAAGTCCTGCCTATAATGAATTTATTGTTTTATTGTTTTTTTGTTGTTTATCTTCCATCACCATGGAGCTACCCCCGGTCAATGAGTTAAAGCAAATAAATTCGATCGCGGTATCCGCAGCAACAATGACCGCGATCGAGGAGGGGATCTTTGCCCAGGGTATGCCTGGGGCGGCCTTAATGGAAAAAGCCGCTTTAATGATGACGGAGCAGCTTAAGCAGCTATATCCTGACCGCGATCGGTGGGGGGTGTTAGTGGGGCCGGGCCATAATGGTGGAGATGCTTTAGTGATGGCGCGGGAATTGTGGTTGCAGGGCCATGAAGTTCTCATCTATGCTCCGTTGTCAGATCGGACAAAACCATTAACCCAAAGTCACTTTCAATTTGCCATCGGGTTAGGGATACCGGTGGTAAAGGAGGTGACCCAACTCCTAGCTGCGATCGCTTGATTGATGGCCTATTTGGTTTTGGTTTGACTAGGGTCATTCGGGGTAATTTGGCCACGGTTATCAAAACCATTAATAGTTGGCAAAAAACGGTAATTAGTATTGATTTACCCTCTGGAATCCATACGGATACGGGGGAAATTTTGGGGTCAGCGATCGCGGCAACCCATACATTTTGTCTAGGGTTATGGAAATGGGCTTTTTTGCAAGATCAGGCGGTGCCCTACCTGGGCCAGCCCCACCTGTTACCCTTGGGTATTACCCCCCATCAAATCAGCCAGGCGATCGCGGGCCAACCCCAGGTTCAGATTATGGATGAAGCCCAGGCGGTTAACTATTTACCCCTGCCGCGATCGCCGTTAACCCATAAATATTTAGAAGGTCATCTCTTACTGGTGGGGGATCCCGGCGGTATATGGGGGCCATTATCCTCAATGGGTTAGGAGCAAAAGCCACTGGGGTAGGAATGCTGTCCATTGCCGTACCTGCGAGTTTACAAGCCCTAGTAATTCAACAGCTACCCGATGCGTTAGTTATTCCCTGCCTTGAAACCCCCAATGGCGCGATCGCCGAATTACCGAACCTAGATCTGGGTAAATACCACGCGATCGCCTGTGGTTCAGGCTTAACGGTGGAACCAACGACAGTGGTTAAAAACCTGATTCAACAAGCTCCCTGTCCCCTAATTTTAGATGCCGATGGGTTGAATATCGTGGCGGAAAACCAATGGTTATCCCTGATCCACGGCCGCATTAAACCCACTATTTTGACCCCCCATGCAGGGGAATTTCGTCGGTTGTTTGGCCTCGATCGTGCCCTCGATCGGTTAACCCTGGTCACAGAAGCCGCCCAACGCATTGAGGATACTATTTTATTTAAAGGGGCTAAAACCTTAGTCAGTGATGGCTCAGGCCATAGCTGGGGAGTAATGGCCAGTACCCCCGCCCTTGCCCGGGGAGGCAGTGGAGATGTGTTATTAGGGTTAATTGGGGGATTAGTGGCAACCCAACGAGACCATAATCTAGCCGCCTTAACGGCCCTCGCTAGCTGGTGGCATAGCCAGGGGGCCTTGGCCGCCGCATCTACGCGATCGGCGTTGGGGGTAGATGCTTTCACGTTAACTAACTATTTAAATCTTTCCCTATTCAGCCAACTAGAATTAAGCCATCGCAAGTTTCATTAAGACCCATGGTAAAAGATATCGAACAGGCCTTGAGTACTGGTAATCTCAAGGAAGCATTAGAGTTAATCAAAACCTTAAAAGCGACACAACCGGATCACCCATGGTTAGGTCTGTATATTGCCCGGTTTCATGAGGCTAGGGGCAAATATATCGAAGCCGATCGCCTTTATCGTCAACTTTTGCCCCAGACCATTAACCCCCAAATGCTAACCCAGATCCGCAAAGGAATTAGCCGCATTGAGGAATGGCATCGTCAAACCGCAGCCCAGCAACAAAAAGAGATGGCCCAGCAAAAACAAGCAGCCATTGCCGCCGCCAAACAACAAACAGGGGAACCGAGGTGGGGTTATTGGTGCTCCAAGCTATCCCCGATCGCGACACGAAAACCCAAGCGGCCCAACATTTAGCCCGGATCATGGCCATTGATCCCTATAATGCGCGGTTACAGATTCCCCATCGTAGTTGGCGACTGTATCGCATTGGTGCGATCGGGGAATTAGAATTTTATAGCCAACAGTTACGCCAAGCCGGTATTCCTTGTTTTACCCAAACCATTAACCGCATCAATAACATTAATGTGTATGAAGTTAAATATTTAGAACAGGCTGGGCCCACAGTCAAAGTCCGTTGCACCGATGACCAAGGGATTCAAGGTGCTTTTCAATTTAAGGCCACAGAAGTGAGCCAACGGGTAGAAGGGTTACTGCCCGTGTTTGAGGAAGCATTACAGATTGACTTTACTAAACGATTACAACGCTATACCCGTAAAACAGCCATCTTGGACTACATCCGCATGGGGGATCTCCACTTACCCGATCGCCAAACCATTTTGAGATTTTGCGATCAAAACTATGATTTTCACCAAGGCATACCCCTAGGGGAAGGCAAGCAAGACCCCCATCAAACCAATAGCCTCAATTGGAATAACCTCCTCAAACTCTGGTCAAAACTACTACCCCAGGTACCTTTAACCAACGAATTTACCCCCTTCGGTGAAACCGCGATCGAGTTTTCCCAATCCCTCGCAACCGTTAAACCCAAATTACAACTCCATCGTCGAGAATCTAGCCTCTGGGATAATGCCTGGCAACTTTACAGTAGTCTGGCTTTCTACCAAAGTTAATCCTGATATCAAATCGTAAAATTATCGCTACGGATTCAGGTAGTCCTATACAAGTAAGGATCAGGAAGATTAAACCCCTTGATAATCAATTATCCTAGGTCTAAATATAGTCAATTTAATTTAGTATGGGGTGACT
>JAAUPO010000049.1 GCA_012033095.1 Synechococcaceae cyanobacterium RL_1_2
AAAATCTCCATTGCCGACGCACCGACAAAGCAGTAAAGGTTCCATACGTTTTTCGTAAGAAACTTTGAATTTAAAATTAACAGTTAATTTAACAGTTGAGTTCACTTTGGACTCTAATACTGGTGCAAGGCGTTTAAGGCTCTAATTTCCACAGTTACCGCCAACTTTAATCTACCGAATCCCATCATTTTAAAGTGTCAATGTTAATCGGCATTCTCGCTAGCCTTTCTGCTGCTGCCGCCAGTGCTTTGAGAATTGGTTTACCCCTACTCATGATTGGTTTGCTCTACACGGATGATCTTTGGAACCAAGTGCCTATCATGGCTTGGATTCATCCCCAAGTTGTATTAGGGGTACTGACTAGTTGGTCTCTGTTTGAGCTGTTAGGTTCAAAAAAACTATTGGGGCAAGAATTGTTCAAATTGTGCAACTGGTGTTTAGCCCTTTAATTGGCGGCATTATGGCCGTTACGGTCATTAAATTACTCCACACGCAAACGGATTATCCGTGGGTAATTGCGATCGTGGGAGGATGTTTAGCCCTAGTAATTAAATTAGTACAGGTGGGTTGGTTTTTTCGACTCAGGGGCATTCCTCTATGGTGGGTAATTCTAGAAGATCTCCTTTGTGTTTTATTAGTTATGTTTGCCTTTGAAGCACCCAAGGAAGGGGGCATCATTGCCATGTTACTGCTGTGGATTGCTTTGCGTAGCTCCACGGAATGGCGACACTGGTACACCGGGCATCAATCCCATGAATGTTAGAACCAGGGCATTAGGACATTGAAGGTTACCACAATAATTGCTAGTTAAAAAGTTCCTCCCTCTTTGATTTCGACGGAAAAATAAGGCGTTGGTTAATTTAGGGATGAATTTAAAAATGGATCGGTTTTAAAATCTCGCTAAATATAGTCAATTTAATTTAGTATGGGATAATTGTTTCTTGTTATGGAATACTTTCAGCTCTATTTATTTCCCGTAATTATTCAAAAAAACTATATACTTCTTTAAAAAGTTTGGTAGTGTTAAAGCTGTAAGGATATTTATAGCCAGGACAATTGAGTATCAAGGGGTTTAATCTTCCTACTCCCTACTTGTATAGGCATACCAAAAGTTTTACCTAAACTTTCATCTTTTGTTCAATTAACTTCGTCGAATTGGTCAACGTTGGTAATCTCAAGTTTTATCCTTGATGACAGCCATAGCACCTTTAACGATGGGGTTAGCATTAGTTGTGTCTAAGGCGGAGTATGGTGGAAGTGAAGATTGTGCTTATTCTTTAATCTCAGCTTTCATGCGGTCTAGGGTTTGGTGCATTTGATCAAACATTTGTTGGGGGGTAATACCAAATTGGTTGAGCTGGGTTTTTAATTGCTCAACACTCATTTTGGCCATGAAATCTTCCGAGAGTTCAAACCGTTTCATAAAAATTTGGTAGCGGCCCATTAACTCTTCCATCTGGTCAATGAACATTTTTTTGCCTTCACGATCGAACTTGCCATAGCTACCCCCTAACTGCACCAGGGATTGATAGTCTTGGAAAAGTTGTTGGGCTTCCTGTTGTACGATTTCTGAATCAAAGAAACTCATAGCTATTGCTGGAAATAGGGGATTAATTTAGTTGATATTGATCCTAAACTAGGCAAAAGTGATGAAGCAATACGGTTTTCCCTATCTATTCTAACGTAGGATTAAGTTGAATAAACTAATTTTTTGTTTATGGCTCCCTTTCTTACCCCATGGCATCGGCAACCTAAAAGCCGTACGATCGCGATTATGACAGCTTTAATTGGTAGCGTTACACCGATCGCGGGCATCCACAAACTATATCTTGGTCAATATACCTGGGGCATCATTTATTTTTTATTGGATACCACCCCCATTCCCAGGATTGCCTGCGCGATCGAAGCCGTTTGGTATTTAGTTCAAGGGTCAGACCAATTTAACGAGCATTTTAAAGCACCAGAACCTAGCTCTTCCGCTTCAACATTAACCCAGATCAATATCCCCAATCAAATTCGAGATTTAGAACAATTAAGGCTGGAAGGTCTGATCACAGAGTACGAGTTTGAGCAAAAACGCCGGCAATTATTGGAGAAAATTCAGTAACCATGGCATCGCCCCCAATTAGATAGCAACCCAGCGGATGTAAGTTATATTTAGATCACTAAATATTTCTTCATTTCTTCAAATCTAGGTTCTCTTCTTTATGACTGACGTACCTGTCTCTCGTATTCGTAATTTTTCGATCATTGCCCACATTGACCACGGTAAATCTACCCTGGCCGATCGCATGTTGCAGATGACTGGAACCGTTGCCGATCGCGAAATGAAGGAACAGTTTTTAGACAATATGGATCTAGAGCGGGAACGGGGCATCACCATCAAACTCCAAGCCGCCCGCATGAACTACATCGCTAAAAATGGTGAAAAATACGTCATCAATTTAATTGACACTCCGGGCCACGTAGATTTTTCCTATGAAGTATCTCGATCCTTGGCAGCCTGTGAAGGGGCGTTACTGGTGGTGGACGCATCCCAGGGGGTAGAGGCCCAAACCCTAGCGAATGTATTTTTGGCCCTTGAAAATGATTTAGAAATTATTCCTGTTTTAAATAAAATTGATTTACCCGGAGCGGAACCAGAGCGGGTTGCTACGGAAATTGAAGAGGTGGTGGGTTTGGATTGCACTGATATTATCCATGCCTCCGCTAAAGCTGGCATTGGTGTGATTGATATTTTAGAATCGATCGTCAAATTAGTTCCTCCCCCGCAGATACGACGGAACAACCCCTCCGAGCCTTGATTTTTGATAGTTATTACGATGCTTACCGGGGAGTAATTGTTTACTTTCGGGTGGTGGATGGCAGTTTTAGACGGGGCGATCGAGTGAGGTTGATGGCTTCCGGGAAAGAGTACGAGGTAGATGAAATTGGGGTTTTGTCCCCCACCCAGGTACAGGTGGATGAACTCCATGCAGGGGAAGTAGGTTACTTTGCGGCGGCCATTAAAACCGTAGAAGATGCCAGGGTCGGAGACACCATTACCCTCGTTAAAAATCCAGCACCGGAAGCCTTGCCCGGATATACCGAAGCCAAACCAATGGTATTTTGTGGGTTATTTCCCATCGATGCGGATGAGTATGAAGAACTCAAAGAAGCCCTCGAAAAGCTCAAACTCAATGATGCGGCCCTATCCTATGAACCAGAAACTTCCAGTGCCATGGGCTTTGGCTTTAGATGTGGGTTTCTAGGCCTGTTACATATGGAAATTGTTCAGGAACGCTTAGAGCGGGAATACGATCTGAGTTTGATTGCCACTGCTCCTTCCGTGATTTATCGGGTGAAAACCATCGATGGGAAAACAGAGGAAATCGATAACCCTAGCCAATTGCCCGATCCCCAAAAACGGGAATACATTGAAGAGCCCTATATCAAAATTGAAATTATTACCCCAGAGGAATTTGTCGGCACCCTTATGGAACTCTGCCACGATCGCCGGGGGGTGTTTCAAGATATGAAATATTTCAGCCATAACCGTACGGCCCTAATTTATGAGCTGCCGTTGGCGGAAGTGGTAACAGACTTTTTCGATCAAATGAAATCTCGATCGCGGGGTTATGCCAGCATGGAATACCATGTGATTGGCTATCGTCGTGATCACCTGGTGCGCCTTGATATCCTTGTCAACGGCGATCGCGTGGATTCCCTTGCCATGATTGTCCACCGGGATAAGGCCTATAATGTGGGCCGTAGCATGACCCAAAAGCTCAAGGAACTGATTCCCCGTCATCAATTTAAAATTCCCATCCAAGCTGCGATCGGGGGCAAAATCATCGCCGCTGAACATATTTCCGCCCTCCGTAAAAACGTCTTAGCCAAATGTTACGGTGGGGACATTTCCCGGAAGAAAAAGCTACTGCAAAAACAAGCGAAGGGTAAAAAACGGATGAAATCCATTGGGACTGTAGATGTACCCCAGGAAGCTTTCATGGCAGTTCTGAAGCTAAAGGATTAGAGTTAATTCCTAAAAGATTAGTGTGTAAGTACTAACTACTAATCATCGTCGCCAACGGCAAAAGCTCAATGGCCATAGCTTCCCTCTTTTTCAAAAGGATTGAGAGGGACTTTTTTGATTTTACCGAAATATAATTTTTTTGAATAATTACGGGAAACAAATAGAGCTGAAAGTATTCCATAGCAAGAAACAACTATCCCATACTAAATCAAATTGACTATAGCTATATATTTCGAGGGATTCCAGCTCCCCCATTAAAAATTAGAGTCATTGGAAAAGTTAATCATCGGAGTCTCTTTAGCTTGATCCATTAAAAAGGCTAAAAATGTTTCCGCAATGACGGATAATTGTTTTTGGGCTAGATAGGCGACGTACCAATATCGCTCGATCGGGAAATGTTGCACATCCAAGATCGTCAGCTCATGGTTAGATAAAGGGGCCAGGGTATGTTTCGATAGTACCGATAGGCCTAATCCCCCCACAATGGCTTGTTTAATAGCTTCATTACTACCTAATTCCAGTCTGATTTTAGGCTGAATAGCATAGCGATCAAATAGTTTTTGAGCCGCTTTTCTTGTGCCGGATCCTTGTTCCCTTGCAATAAAAGGGTATTGCTCTAATTCCTCGATCGGGATGGATTTGCGATCGGCTAGAGGGTGCTTGTAGTTACCCACCACGACCAACGGATTATTTAAAAAATTGACAGTTTTAAGCTCAATATCCTTAGGGGGTTGACTCAAAATATATAAATCATCACAGTTTTCTGCCATGCGCTGTTGCATTTTTTCATGGTTAGTCACCTGTAAAGCCACATCAATGGTGGGATAAAGTTCACAAAAAGACCCCAATAACCTAGGAATAAAGTATTTAGCTGTGGTAATGACCGCAAGGTTTAATTTCCCCTGTTTTGCCCCCTGTAAATCGGCAATTTTAGATTCAAAATTATCTAAATCCGAAAAAACATTTTGACAGGTATGGAGTAGCTCCCGTCCGGCTTCGGTCAAATAAAGTTGTTTGCCAATTTGTTCAAACAGGGGCATACCAATACTTTTACTCAGTTGTTTGACTTGGCTGGAAACCGTGGGTTGAGTAATTGATAATTCATCGGCTGCTTTTGTAAAACTACCGAGGCGAGCGGTGGTTTCAAAGAGTCGTAGTTGATGTAAAGTCGCTGAAATCACTCTCTGAAATTCTCCATTAATAATTAACCAATGAAATGAGTTCTTTATACCAAATCCGTTGACAGATGCTATGGCCAAAAGCTTTCCCTAATCCCCCTAACCATGGGGAACAAGATAGAAGAAATAATTTGGGTTTTATCTGTAGTAGCAATTTTAAAGTTTGGTATTACTGTCTTAGAATTGAAAATAATCAATGCAAACCATATTAGCTATACACCTTAATCTATGTCAAGCCCCAAGCAAAGGCCTTTTCCATGGTAATAATGGCCCATTTCCTGGGTAATTTTCTGTAACCAAACAGGCGCAGTCCATGGATGGGAGCAGTTGATCGGGCTATTAATTAGCCCATTAGGACTTACGCCTTAGAGGGGGACAAACTACTTCTATCGTTTATATAACAACGGTTTCAGCGATTAAATTATCAGAACAATAAAACGGCTTTTTCTACATCATGGCTTCCGTATTAATGGCAAAATCCTTGGAAAGGCTTATTTTTCGTTAGTCAAATAATTGTGAGGACAATATCCGATCTTCATTCTTAACACACATCAAATACTACAGTTGTTGTTATACAAGGTTTTGATGTCTGTTGTCCCCTTTTAAGGACTTACGCACAAGCCCCCTAAATCCCCCAAATTTTGGGAACTTGCTTGAACGATTGTTCCCAAACAGCCGCAAACATCATGGTTCCCAGAACAGAATCGAAATTTTTGTGTAAGTCCTGCCCATCATTAGGCCCAAGTCGTTAATAGGAGTACCATAACGATGACATTAGAATTTCGCAGTTTAAGGATAGAAAATTTTCCATGAAAGGTCAGGAAAGAGCTACTAGTTCTAAGTTAAATACTTTTGGTGGCGTATATACTCCCTCTATTTTGACTATTTTGGGGGTAATTATGTATCTCCGTTTTGGTTGGGTAGTGGGAAATGTGGGGTTGTTAGGCACGCTCTTAATTGTGACCATCTGTACTGCTATTACGTTTTTAACCGCTCTATCTATCTGTGTGATTTCCACCGATCGCGTCATTAAAGGGGGAGGAGCTTACTATATGATTAGCCGTTCCCTGGGCATTGAAACCGGTGGCGCGGTGGGGATTCCGTTGTTTTTTGCCCAAGCGTTTTCCGTGGCGTTGTACGTTTTGGGGTTCGCCGAAAGTGTGGTGGCGGTCTTTCCTTGGATTAATCAACTCTATTTGGCTTTAATTGTGACGGTGATTGTGGGTATTTTGGCCCTAACTTCGGCCCAAATCGCGATTCGGACCCAATACTTCATTATGGCGGCGATCGTTTTATCCTTGATCTCCTTTTTTGCGGGAAAACCCGTTGAACCGACCCACATGGAGCTATGGGTGACGGGAAAAACCTCTTTTTGGCAGGTGTTAGCGGTGTTTTTTCCCGCAGTAACGGGCATTATGGCTGGAGTTAGTATGTCAGGGGATTTAGAAAATCCTACGGTGGCCATTCCTAAAGGAACCCTGGCCGCTGTCATTACTGGCTATGTCATCTATATGATCCTGCCTATATTTTTGGCTTTTTGGGCGGATAGTTCCACGTTGATTGAGGAGCCCATGATTATGGAAAAAATGGCTCGGTGGGGCCCTGCCATTTTATTGGGGATCTGGGGGGCAACCCTCAGCAGCGCGATCGGAGTATTTTGGGGCCCCCCGTGTGTTGCAAGCCCTAGCGAGGGATAAGGTACTCCCTCGATTTATGAGTAGTTTAGGCAATGGCAGTGGCCCGGAGGATGAACCTCGCATGGGCACCGCTGTAACGTTAGGTATTGCTGTGGCAACGGTTTGTGTGGGGGAATTAAATTTAATCGCCCCGGTGCTATCGATGTTCTTTTTAACTACTTACCTGGTGTTGAATTTAGCAGCGGCGATCGAGGGTATTTTACAGAGTCCGTCCTTTCGCCCTTCCTTTAAAGTTCATTGGGCTTTTTCGTTGTTGGGGGCAATGGGTTGCTTGGCGGTCATGTTTTAATTAACGCGATCGCGACGGTGGTAGCAGCGTTAATTGTCGCCGGGATTTATTTTTGGCTCCAAAGTCGGGAACTCAGAACCGCCTGGGGGGATGTGCGCCGAGGTATTTGGATGGCGGTGATGCGCATGGGGTTATACCAACTTAACCATAACGATGACACCAAGAACTGGCGACCCCATATCCTAGTGTTATCCGGGGCTCCCCGGAAACGTTGGTCTTTGATTGAGTTAGCCGATGCCTTTGGCCATAACCGGGGAATTATTACGGTATCCAGTGTTTTACCCACGGGCTCTAGGGATATGGCCCAACAGGAAGTCCTAGAACTAAATATTCGGGATTATTTAGAGAAAAGGGGCGTACAGGCGTTGGTGCGTCTAGTAACCGCCACAGATCCCTTTGAAGGGGCTGAAAATCTGGTGGAAACCTACGGTTTAGGGCCCTTAGTGCCCAATACGGTGTTAATGGGGGCCAGTGAAGATTTAGAAAAACGCGATCGCTATTGTGCCATGCTCGGCAACTTACACCGGGCAAAACGGAATTTAATCATTTGCGAGAAAATCCAGAATTGAGCCTGGGCCGTTATCTCCGCATTGATGTCTGGTGGGGGGGAGAACAAAATAACGGTAGTTTAATGCTATTACTGGCTTATCTCATGCGTACCGATTCCCATTGGTCTAAGGCGACGATCTATCTAAAATTAGTAGTGAGTGACGTTAGTGGCCAAGAAGCGGCGGCCGCTAACCTCAAAAATCTTGTGGATTCAGTCCGGATCGAAGAAATTAGCTACCAAACCATTTTGGCTGAAGAACGGGATTTTTACGAAATCCTCCAGCAATCCTCAGCCGAAGCAGACATTGTTTTTCTAGGCATGGCCTCCCCTGAGGGCCATAGGGATTTTCGCCATTACTACGATCGCTTACAAGCTAAAACGGCTGGTTTACCCACCACCTTATTTGTGCTTGCGTCCCCTGAACTTTCCTTTAAGGAAGTGTTGAAGGAAGTGTAATGTGTTTGGTATTTAATTGTATTTAATTGAATAATAATCTCAACCGAAGCCAGTGGAATTAGTCCAAACTCTTTTAACCCTATTTTTTAGCATTACCATCAATAATTTACCCCTGTTGCTGTGGGGGATTTTAATTTCTAGTTTTTTGGCCGTAACCAATCTGGAACTTATTTGGTCCGACAACCTCCACCAGGCTAAGGCCATTAAACAAATTTGGTGGGGTTGCGTGCTGGGATTAATTTTGCCCTTGGGTCGCTATAGTAATGCGATCGTGGCCCGTCGTTTATGGTTAAAACAAGTTCCCCTCGCGATGGTGATCAGTTTCTTCTTTGCCAGCGTTACCCTCAACCCGATCGCGTTATGGCTTCACCGCAAGGCCTTTACTAATAATCTAGAGATTGTGTTTGGGGAATTAGGTTTAGCCTTGATCGTTGCGATCGTGATGGCGATAATTTTTAAACAAGCTCACCCCCTAGGGTCTTCGGAGCAACCCTTTAACCCTTTTCGCGGCTGCGATCAGCCATCATCCCAGACCAAAGAGTACCCTTGGCTCAGCCGAATCTCCCACCTCATTGATCATGGCTTAGGGGAATTGTGGGAGTTGGGGTGGATCTTTTTCGCCGGCTGTTTTCTGCTCAGCCTTGGCCAAACCTTCATTCCTTACCATCAATTATTAACTATTCCCGGCCAGCCCCTTCTGCAAATTCCCCTAGTTATGGTGGCAGGTTTAATCAGTGGGGTGTCTCCCTTAACGGATAGTTTTATTGCTGCGGATTGGTCGTTACTAACCACCAATGGCGCAACGATCGCGTTTTTAATGGTGACGGGGTGGTTTGATCTAGCCGCGATCGGATTAATGGCCTATTTATTCAAACCCAAACCCTTGCTATACCTAACGGTATTACCGTTAAATTTAATCCTGTTATTAAATCTCGTGCTGGACTACTACCTCTGACACTACCGTGGGTATTTTGGTCATGGTAAAACTGTGAGGATATTTAGAAATGGGCTCATTGATTGTTATAGTCTTTTTAAATAATTAGGGGAAACAAATAGGCCTGAAAACATTCCATTGAGAGGAACAGCCACCCCATACTAAATTAAATTGACTATAATAGTTTCAACCTTGTTTCAACCTTTCTGCTCCTTACTTAT
>JAAUPO010000477.1 GCA_012033095.1 Synechococcaceae cyanobacterium RL_1_2
GCTATAGCTAGATTAAAGCGGAGATTAATGGGCAGGGAAAACGCATACTCCCCTTTTTTTCAATACGCAAAGTTAAACAAGCTTTTATTGAGAATAAAAATTTTAAAAAATCGCTGAAACTATTATTCTTTCGTTGAGTGAAAATTAGTATGCGTTTGCCCTAGATTAATGGGATTAAATTTTGACAAGTAAATGTCTTTTTAGCTATTATTGACGATTGTGTCTAATCCCCTGTTCGGATCAGGTTCGGGCATATCTAATACAAAAGTCGAATAAATCTTAATTGGGTTAGTTACTTTGAAGGTAATTAACTGATGATTGATTTGGCTACCTGTACGGCAACACTACTTTTTGACGAGACCCCTATGACTTACGCAATTATTGAAATCGCTGGCTCCCAACTGCGGGTAGAGCCGGGCCGCTATTATGAAATCAATTACCTAGGTGGAGAAGCAGGAGACGCTTATAGCAACGATCGCGTGTTGCTAGTAAACCACAACGAGGACGTTTCCGTGGGCCAACCCTTGGTAAGTGGTGCAGTGGTGGAAGGGGAGATCCTTTCCCATAAACGGGGCAAAAAAGTAATCGTTTATAAAATGCAGCCCAAAAGAAAACCCGTAAAAAACGTGGTCACCGTCAAGAATTAACCCGCTTGCTGATCAAGTCGATTAAAGTTAATGGTGAAACCTTAGCCGAATCAGCACAACTCTCCAGCGAACAAATTAAAGAAGCTGAAGTAGCTGCTTAGTATTTCCCTAGGATTAAAGGTGACGCGATCGCTTATACTAACTAGGCTGGGCGCACCTAATCCCAGAAAAATCGTAAAAGAAATCATAAAATTTATCCATTTATTTAATTCATTAAACGAAAGTTTTTAGGAAAAAGTTATGGCCCATAAGAAAGGTACCGGTAGTACTCGTAATGGTCGCGATTCAAACGCTAAACGTCTAGGCGTAAAACGCTATGGTGGTCAAGAAGTAACCGCAGGTAGTATCCTCGTACGTCAAAGAGGCACTAAATTCCACCCTGGAAATAACGTCGGCAAAGGAAAAGATGACACCCTATTTTCCTTGATTGATGGCATCGTTAAATTCGAATACAAAACTAAAAGCCGTCAAAAAATTAGTGTTTACCCTGTAGCTGTAGAAGCTTAGGTTGCAACTATTAAATTTATTAATTGACTTTATTAATTGACCAATGTTGATTAACTAGGGATGCAAATTATGATTTGTATCTCTTTTTTTCGAAAACTGTCGCTATGTTGACATTATTCATGTTTATTTTTGTGGGGAAACCAGGCTATGGAAGTAGAATTTCGGGAATTTAATCAATTCAATTTATGGATCTGGCTGGAGTTTGACCATACTCCCAGTGCTAGCGAACAACAATATTTAGAAGAGGTCTTTCGTTCTTGGTTTTATTTGGGGAAATTGGGGGCTTTTAATGCAGAAAGTTTACAAATAGAGGAATCGGGCATTGATCTTAGCTATCTGAGCTACGATCGCGACTATGCCGAACGAGCCATGTTTCCCCGATGCATAATATGTCTGACTTTGAGTGATGAAGGATTTTGGGGGCGTTGTTGGTTCGATCTGGGCACTAGTGATGTCATTGCGTTAGATATTTTGATTAATGCCCTAAGACATCTGAGCGAGGAATATTTAGAAATTAAAACCATCATTTTTGGTGGGGAAAATCCTGATTGGCCCGTTGAAGAGCATGATGAGGATCGATTTGATAGCTTGGAGTCTGACTACAACCAATACTCAAATTAACCTTAGAACTACAGATTCAGATCTTTAGTACTGCTTGGCCTCAGTTTACAATCTATGTTCCTCTCTTGATTAAGAAGTAAGAAGTAAGAAGTAAGAAGTCATGCTTTTATACTATCTGCTGTTATTTGGGAGCTAGAGGATAAACTTATGCGATCGAGTACTAGGAATGAAGAAAATCCACCCCCGATCGCTGCCATGGTATTGGGCCTAGATTAGCTTCATAATTAGCTTAACCATCTGTAATCATCCTTTAGGGTTATGGCCTTACCATGGTGGCTATATTCGTAGCCATAGATCCTAGGATATTCCCAAATCGGTAAAACCATAAAACCTTATTCCAACCTGATTTGTGGTGGGCTAACCATGATCGATCCGTAGCCATTCGATAATTTCCGATAATTTCCGATAATTTTTCCAATTTTGTGGGATTACGGCGATCCCATAGCATTAATGGAGGCAACATAGGTAATGAAAAGGGCCACCACCAAGGGTTTAATTTATCGGGGGGCGAATCTCCTCCAAGCCTTCGCCAAGATGGGAAACGCCTTCCATGGCGATCGGATATTAACCCATTCCACACTTTGGTTAGTGAAATTTTATCAACGGCAAATCTCGCCCCATAAAGGTTTTAGCTGTGCCCATCGTCGTTTGTATGGTGGGCTTAGTTGTTCGGAATATTTTCGGCGATCGCTCCAAACCCAAGGTTTATCCGATGCCTTACCCCTCTTTAAACATCGTCTGTTGGATTGTAAACGGGCTAATTATTTGATATCGGCCTATCGTCAACAGCGATCAAACATTAACGAGCAACAAATCCTTGGCCAGGAACGGTTATGGAACCATGGAGCCATCAACGCGATCGATGGTAGTGAAGAAGGGGAGTCCGATCAGGAGGTAGAGGAGCCAACAGAAAAAAACCAGAAACCATCTAAGGGCAATAAATGGCCCCGTAGCGTTCACTACGAGCCTTGGTCGGATACCTCATGGTGCTTGATGTGTGACCTAGGGGATGTATGGGAAGGATTCTCCATTTGTGATGGGGATTGTAATGGTATTCCCGATTGTTTAGAACCGGGGTTTAATCTGGTCGGTGGCTGTGATAGTTGCGCCTGTGATTGTAGCTAGATCTAGCGGTTTCCAGGATGGTTTGAGGCCTGTGCTGGGATGACGTTGGAAAAATCGATATATGGCCTTTTGGGATAATTATGGGAAATAAATAAAGCAGGACTTACGCAAAAATTTCGATTCTGTCCTGGAAACCAGGATATTTGGGGACAATCGTTCAAGCAAGTCCCACAAATTTGGGAAATTTAGGGGGC
>JAAUPO010000478.1 GCA_012033095.1 Synechococcaceae cyanobacterium RL_1_2
TTTAATGAATGGAAAGAGATGTTGATCGTAACTGCTCTGTTCCCGGCTCGATGAATGGGCCCAGGCAAAAAGTTTTTGCTCGAAATAACTCGAAATAAAATATCAATGACAGATGAAGATTAGGTTTAATCGGTCTGGAGCAAATTTAATTCAATAATGAAGTTAATAATTAAATCAATTATTCAATTTACGCATATTCAATTTATGCAAAATTTGTTTATGCACAATTTTGAAGATGGTAGTCCTAAATAGGCTTAACCTTAGAACGTGTTTGAAAAGTATCAAATGTTGTGGATTCGCCCCCTAAATCCTCGAATTTTGGGGATTTTATTGGTTAAAATCTAGGTGATTTCCTCCAAAATGGGGGGGCAAGGGGGCTTTTAAACATTCTCTTCGTTAACGGGGATGGGGAAACTAATTAAAATATGTCTGAATTATTCTGGATTATGGGGTTGAGTTTGTTAGGGTTTGACAGGTTGCTTCTAATGTAGCTCTAATTTTTGATAATCACCATAAGATTACTTTAAGGTGTCTTTAAATGATGGCAAATGTTTTTGGACAAATTGATCGAGCCAATTTTTTAGGCAGTAAGTTGCTCGGCAGTCATCTTCGTTATAGGTCAAAATAAATTCTAAATATTGGTAATTTTCAGTTTTTAGCCATTGATCGTACCAATAGATTGATTGGGCTCCGTTCCCAGCATCATCTCGCCATTGAAATCCCATCCAACTGGCGATCGTTTTGAGGGAATAGTTTTCGATCGGTAACACCACAAATTTAGTGAGATAGGCATGGAGATCCCAACAGCGATCGATCAGATTTTGAATGATGGGACGGGGGGTTTGATACAGCCGACCCAGCCGTTTAATAACATCTACTTCGTAACCAGAAAAATGAAAAATAGGGGCCTGGGGATGGATCTTGGTTAGGGTTAAAAATTGCTCCCAAATTTCCCTTTCTTGAACTGGTTCTTTGGCTAACAACCCATGGAATTGTTCTGTGGGGCCTTGGCGATCGATGACCAGGGCCCCCAATAGATAATCCACCCCAAGGACGGGTTCAGCTTCAATATCGAAATAAATTTCGATCGCGGATTGGGGTAGGGGTTTAACTATGTGGTTAGGATGGTGACTATATTTCCAGAGGGGTTGGTTGGAGAGGGTGGCTTGGGCGTGTTGAATTAAATGATGGCTAATGCTCAAACCGAGATCGGGGCTAATGGCTTGGGGCGTGATCGTCGCTAGGGCTTCTAAGCTATGAATACCGATGGTTTGTAAATATTCAAAGCGTTGGGGCGTAACTCCGGGCAATAGGGAAAGATGGCGATTTTGTTGGGCGATGGTATAGCAATGGCTTTGCCAGGAACAGAGACTACATTTTTGACGAGAAATAAAAACCTCTGGTTCTTGGCGATCGCGGAGGATGGTGCTACAACGGATCAACGAATCCTCTAGCTTCTCCAACCAATAGGCAGGAATAATACGATGGGTTTTATGGCCATGGAGAATAATCATGGCATGGTCACTAATTTTTTCCTGGATCTGGCCTAGCAAGTAACTAGCAAAAGCAGCGATTAACTTATATTCAGATTTCGCTTTACGGCCTAATTTGATAATAATGGGGTAATAACTCCATGGCCCCCAAGCGGAAGGGGCGGCATATTTAACCAATAAAGTTGGTTTGCTAATTAAAGCCACCTGGTTTAATTCCCCTTGTAGCACCGGCCGATAAATAATCTCTACCCCTTGGCTCATTAAATCAATGGTACTGATGGCAAGACTTTCGAGATCTTCCCCGCTCGGCTTTTGCCAAGGTTGTTCTAATTGATCTAAATAATGGTCAATGTGCTGACGGTTCTCTTGACGTAATTTAATAATAAAATCCGATTCCCCATCCTGCGCTTGAATATCGCCATGTACGTTAAGATAGGCACGGCGTTGGCAACGTTTGTAATTTAGTAGGGTTTCATCCGTTAAAAGCATGGGTTTAGTAAATATGGATTTGCAAGAACACCGTCAGCAGTTCCCTGGTCTTAATAATAAGTTCTATTTTAATTATGGGGGCCAAGGCCCCATGCCTAAGGCTTCCCTCGAAGCTATTATTGATTCCTACAAACATTTAGAGGTCCACGGCCCTTTTTCCTATAAATCTAACAATTGGGTTAGTCAATGTTTGATGACCACCAAACAAACCATTGCCCAGGAAATAGGAATCCATCCCCATCATCTTACCTTGACGGAAAATGTAACCGCTGGTTGTAATGTGGCTCTGTGGGGGATGGATTGGCAACCGGGGGATCACCTCCTTTTAACGGATTGTGAACATCCGGGGGTAATCGCGATCGCGTTGGAACTCCAACGGCGATGTGGAATTACTTTTAGTACTTGTCCGGTGGGTAACACCCTCAATGGGGGAGATCCGGTGGCGGTGATTAGGGAGCACCTTAGACCGGAAACAAAAATGGTAATAGTTAGCCATCTGCTGTGGAATACGGGCCAAATTTTACCCATCAAGGAAATTGCCGCTGCCTGCCACGATCGCGACACCCTGTTATTAGTGGATGCAGCCCAATCCGTTGGGTCTTTACCCCTAGACTTGTTAGCATCGGGGGTGGATTACTATGCCTTTACGGGCCATAAATGGTGGTGCGGCCCTGGGGGGGTGGGGGGTTTATTTATTTCTCCCCAGGTGAAAACAAATCCAACGTTCATTGGTTGGCGAGGGGTGGATGAAACGGTTAAGGATGATGCCTTTGAAATTATCTGGAAACAGGATGGGGCAAAATATGAAATTGCAACGTCGGCCTATCCTCTTTACTATGGTTTAAAAGCAGCGATCGATACCCATAATGAATGGGGGGATGCCCACCAACGCTATGAGCAAATTAAACTCAATAGTGCTTATCTGTGGGGAGAGCTAACCAAAATTCCTGGCTTGAGCTGTCTTAAGGATTCGGCCCCCGAAGCAGGCCTAATTTCCTTTACCGTGGATAGCCTCCAAAGCCATACTTCCCTAGCTAAAGCGTTGGAGCGATCGGGGTTGATGGTTAGAACCCTAGCCCTACCTAATTGTTTGCGGGCCTGCGTGC
>JAAUPO010000479.1 GCA_012033095.1 Synechococcaceae cyanobacterium RL_1_2
ATCTCACTTTTGCAGAAACACTCATCTTAGGAGTTGAAACCCCCTATTCTGTCGTTAGCAAAGTAGGCAATTTACATAATTGAGATGCTCCCGATTTATTCTCTCTTAATTCATCCTTAGGATCGTGAATTAAATAATTTAGAAATTTGTAGGGTATCCTTCAAGGGAGCGTAACCCATCGATATTTAAGTTTTAGGTGTTATTAAATTCTTATTCCTTAGAGGGGGACAAGATAGTGTTGATAAAGTCAATTGAATTTGCATTTTGCCCCCTAAATCCTCCAAATTTGCGGGGATGCTAATGATTGTTCAGGAATTTCTCCCCCAGCATTGGGGGCAGGGGGCTTTATAAATTAGCTCTAATGAATAAATAGTCCATTAATAATAAATTAACAGTCATAAAATCCATGGGAATAGCTCAGGGATAAGAATGACGGTGGCGTAACCCCAGTGTAAACAAATAATAACTTTAGTAAATTTTCTCGATCGAACCATTAAAAATAAAATTTTGTATATTGCTTATCTATTTAAAGGATTGGGTTTAAGTATCATCAATTGATGACAAAACTCAATTGAGAACATATGACAGCCAATACCGCTCGCATCGAAGCAATCCAGCAAATTGTTAATAGAGATCCTCTTCCCCATGAAGCTCCCTCCCGTCTTGAGGATATTTGGGCAGAAAACGTCTTTGACTTGAGCAAAATGCAGTCTAGTCTCCCGAAAAAAGTTTTTAAGTCTATTAAAAACACCATTACCACCGGAGAAAAATTAGACGCATCAGTTTCTGATGTGGTAGCTACTGCCATGAGGGATTGGGCCATGGCCAAGGGAGCCCTTTATTATGCCCACGTGTTTTACCCCATGACTAACCTCACAGCGGAAAAACATGATGGTTTTATCTCCGTCCAAGGAGACGGGAAGGTAATTTCTGAATTCTCTGGTAAAGTACTCGTTCAAGGGGAGCCGGATGGTTCTTCTTTCCCGAATGGAGGGATTCGCGATACCTTTGAAGCCCGGGGTTATACGGCTTGGGATGTAACCAGTCCGGCTTACATTATGGAAACGGATAATGGTGCTACCCTCTGTATTCCTACGGTTTTTGTCTCTTGGACCGGGGAAGCCCTTGATAAAAAGGTTCCTTTGTTAAGATCGATCGCGGCCATGAATAAAGCTGCCACCAAAGTATTAAGCTTCCTAGGAAATGATACGATCGCGCCGGTTAATTCCAGTTGTGGAGCGGAGCAAGAATATTTCCTTGTAGATGCTAGCCTTGCTAACCAAAGACCGGATCTGCTATTGGCAGGAAGAACCTTATTTGGTAAATCTCCAGCTAAAGGCCAGGAATTTGACGATCACTATTTTGGTGCTATCCCTGAACGGGTACAAGTGTTTATGCAGGATGTAGAGAAAAATCTCTACAAATTAGGTATTCCTGCAAAAACTAGACATAACGAAGTTGCCCCTGGTCAATTTGAAATTGCACCATTTTTTGAAGCAGCTAACGTAGCTAGTGACCACCAGCAGTTAATTATGACCACCCTGCGTCACACTGCGAAAAAACATGGTTTTGTTTGCTTACTCCACGAAAAACCCTTCGCCGGCATTAATGGTTCTGGTAAGCACGTTAACTGGTCTGTGGGTAACTCAACCCAAGGTAATTTATTAGATCCCGGTGATTCTCCCCACGACAACATTCAGTTTTTGGTGTTCTGTGGTGCGGTCATTCGCGGGGTACATAAATATGGGCCTTTAATGCGTGCGGTAATTGCTTCTGCTAGCAATGATCACCGTTTAGGGGCCAACGAAGCACCTCCAGCGATTATGTCCGTTTACTTGGGCTCTCAGTTAGAGGAAATTTTTGAAAAGATTAAGTCCGGTTCCATCTCCCCCGCCAGCGAAAAAGGCATTATGAATCTGGGGGTTGATGTTTTACCTGATTTAGCTAAAGATGCCGGCGATCGCAACCGTACTTCTCCCTTTGCTTTTACTGGCAACCGTTTTGAGTTCCGAGCAGTGGGTTCTAGTCAATCCGTATCTGGGCCTCTCATTGCCCTCAATACCATGCTAGCTGATTCCCTTACTTGGATCGCTGGTAAGTTGGAGTCTGAAATGGCGAAGGGTTCTGATGTTAATACTGCTGTGCTGACGACTCTCAAAGAAATCATGGAAGAACACGGCAATGTGGTCTTTGGTGGTAACGGCTACTCTGACGAATGGCATAAAGAAGCGGTCGAGCGGGGGCTAAAAAATCTGCCCACCACCGCTGATGCCCTACCTTTCCTCAAAGATCCTGAAATCATGAAACTATTTGAAACCACTGGTGTACTTACCCCTGTGGAATTGGAAAGTCGCTTTGAGGTTTATAGTGAGCAGTACATTCTCTCCATCGAGGTAGAGGCGAAGTTAATCATTAACATGGCTAAAACTTTGATTTATCCTGCGGCCTTAGAATATCTTTCTAAACTATCCTCTACTATGACCACCTTAGATGGTTTGGGTATTAGTTTGGATAAGAGTGTCGCGAAAAAAGTGGCAGAATTAGCAAACACCTTACTCGCTACAGTGGCAAAATTAGAAGCTGTCATGGTACATCATGGTGGTTCCACGGAAGAGCATCTAACCTATTGCGCTAAAACGATCCGTCCTTTAATGGATGAGGTGCGTGTTTATGGTGATGCCCTAGAAGCGGAAATCGGTGATAGTTACTGGCCTTTACCTAACTATCAAGAAATGTTATTCATCAAATAATTTTCTGATTTTCCTAAAAATTAACTAAAAAGTAGTTAGATCATTTAGATGTTTTAGGTATTAGTTTATAAGGTGGGCCTCCAAGCTCACCTTTTTTGATGGAATTAAACCCCATGAAAACTTACGATATGAAAACTTACGATCGCCGTAAGTTATAGTCTTTTTAAATAATTAGGGGAAACAAAATAGATCTGAAAACATTCCATTGAGAGGAACAGCCACCCCATACTAAATTAAATTGACTATATGCCAAATCTGCCTAGTAGAATAAGGAAACTGTTGAAGCTATTAATATCCGCAACAATTGAAATCAAGCATTATTTTCCCATACT
>JAAUPO010000050.1 GCA_012033095.1 Synechococcaceae cyanobacterium RL_1_2
AATAACCCACTATTCGCATGATGTCTTGGTAAAAACCCATGTCCAGCATTCGGTCGGCTTCGTCCAGAATCAAATGTTGCAAATGCTTGAAATCGACCTGCCGAGAATTCAGCAGCGAAATGAGCCGCCCGGGCGTTGCGACCACCACTTCTGCTCCTTCCACGAGGGCTTTGCGTTGTTGTACGAAGGTATCGCCATCGCCCCCGCCGTAAACGGGGATGGAGCTAATCCCCAGAAAATAAGAAAGCCCAACGATTTGCTGGTCAATCTGAATCGCCAACTCTCGCGTTGGGGCAATGATAAGCGTATTTAAACTACGGTTTTGGGTAGTTACAATTTTGTTTAGAATTGGCAGCAAGAAAGCGGCTGTTTTGCCCGTACCTGTTTGTGCACAAGCGATGAGGTCGTGACCTTCGAGAATAAGTGGATCGCTTCTTCTTGGATGGGAGTCGCTTTTTCGAAGCCCATGGCATCGAGCCCATCGAGGAGGCGTTCGTCAAAATTAAATTCAGAAAATTTCAAATTAGTTTTTTGTGATTTTCACTAGGTTGTGGCCAAATAAACTGCTTATTTAATTTGCTCTTTTGAATGCCCACAATAAAAATACGATCTCGATTTTGGGGAGTATTAAAATCAAAGGAGTTTAAGACGCGGTATTGAACTTGGTAGCCAAGCATAGAAAAGCTATTAACTAGATAATTGAGAGCATCACGGTGTCTTTTGTCGGATAAACCTTTGACATTTTCAAAAATAAATGCTGTTGGTTTTGATTTTTGTAAGAGTCGAATAACTTCTAGCCATAATTTACCGCGAGGGTCTTCAATGCCACGATTTTTGCCGGCAATAGACCATGATTGGCAGGGAACACCGCCTACTAATAAGTCATGTTCTGGCAATTCTTCAATTTGACAGATATCGCCGAGGTTATGTTCGCTAGAGTCTTGTGGCCAATTCTTTTGATATACATAGTTTGCATGGGTATTGATTTCCGATGAAGCAACGCAATATCCACCAACAGCTTCCAAGCCAAGTCGAAAACCACCTATCCCAGCAAATAAATCTATAAACTTGAAATTTTTGTTTGATTTTTCTTCATATCCCATTGTGTTTGCTGAGAGATAAACTATACTCACTTTTTTAGTCTAGGCGATCGCCTGTTCTTTGAAATAATCCCCAAAACTAAAATTCCCCAACATCTCAAAAAAAGTATGGTGGCGGGCGGTGCGGCCTACGTTTTCAATGTCGTTAGTGCGAATACATTTTTGGGAGGTAGTGGCCCGGGGTTGGGGGGCTTCCCTTTGTCCTAAAAAAATGGGCTTAAACGGCAACATTCCCGCGATCGTTAACAACACTGTCGGATCTTCCGGCACTAAGGACGCACTGGGAAGGATGGCATGGCCTCGATCGTGGAAGAAGTTGAGGAATTTTGACCGGATTTCACTGCCGCTTAAAACAGGAGGCACACTAGACATGGGTTCTACAGAAAAATATTTGCTTTACAAACTTTACTCGATCTATTGTGACATTCCTTAGACCCGATAGGGATAGGATCTGTCGGACGCGATCGGCTTTATGCAAATTTATGTAAAAGGAAGCGCTCTCAGGACTTACGCAAAAATTTCAACTCTGTCTTGGAAACCATGATATTTGGGGACAATCGTTCAAGCAAGTTCGCCAAATTTGGCGGATTTAGGGGGCTTGTGCGTAAGTCCTAACTCTACTTTGCATACGAGTAAATATACTTATTTTTATACAGGATATGGTACGCGGGTTTAAAAAAATGCTCATCCGGAAACAGGGTATAAATACGCATTGGAATGACAAGTTTTAGGGCTGAAATGCCTAGTTTGCGTCGCAAGTATTTCTGCTTAGTTCCAAAGTGGGATGCTTCCAGAGATCATAGTTTGGGGGGGTCAGGTTCAGGTTTTAATTGATAAAATTGAAGATAGGAATAGTTTGTTTCGATTAATTGATAATGTTGGGCTAAAAGACGGTCTAGTAATAATTGTGCTGGGGGATTATCTTGGAAATAACGTTCCATTTCTGTGCCAATAATACTATGGGGTTTTGCTTGAACTATGTTGGTTAGCTCCGTTAAAGTGGATGCTTGATCCCCATACCAGGACTTAATTAAAAATTCTTTTTTTAGATTACTAGGATGGGTCAAGATGGGGGTAACCGGATAAACATGGTTAAGCCAATAGGCTAGATGCTTAGTGGTAATCCAAATGGGTAAAGATTCTGGATTTTCTTGCTTGAGAATTTGCGCAATTTCCATGGATTCTCCATAATTAGGAGTCCCGGTATGGTAAATATTTTTAATTGTAATTTGGTACTGTAAACTCCAATGTACCAAGGTTATTACCCAGGCAACATAACCATATTTTTTGAGCCAAGGATAGGATTTGGTTGTAAAAATTTTGCTGAAGATCGGGGCAATTAGTAGGGGAATAAATACAATCAATTGCAAATTGTAATGGGGATAAAAAACCCCTGATTTAATAATAGAGACTTCTATGCTACTCCAATAAATTAGGAGAACTTGATAATATTTTTGTTCGATCGCGGTCAAGGTTTTAAACCGGGAAAATATTGTGGTTAAAGCAATGGCGATCGCGATAAAAATGAGCAGTGAGAATGCGGCGAGGGCGATGGAGGTAACGTGGCAGGTAAAAATATATTGAACTTGTTTTTTAATTACCGTTAGGATCGAAGCTTGTTCCTGGGCATAACTTAGGGGGGCTTTAATTAGACCAAAATAAACTTGATCTAATTGGTGAGTTATGGCGTAGGGCAAAATAGCGACCATCACCACTGTTAAACTGCCTAAACCGTAGCTGATGATCGTTAATAGTTGATGTCCAAGGGCAAGAGTACGATCGCGAAGGGTAATTATAGTTAGATAAATTCCTAAAAACAGTACGGCATAGGCCAGGTTTAGTCTAACCATGGCGGCGACAGTAGCCACGGCCCCGGCCCCATAGGAAACCTTGGGGTTTATGGGTTCGAACACCAATAGCCCAAAGGTTAACACTAGGGGAATAAGTACTAAATGTTCTGATAACACCGCCTGACCACCGGCGTTTAAGTTGACTAACAAAATTAAGGTAATACCTGCGAAGAGTCCTTGGAAGTGGTCACTAATTTTTTTGACGTAGCTGTAGGTTAAAGTCCCCGCGATCGCAACCATGATGGTACCTAACAACCGGATGATCCATAATTGTTTGAAAGCGAAAGCACTTAAGGCCGCAAAACCATACCAGAGAAAAGGCGATTTAATATCCATCACAGGCCCGGTATAGGGCAAATAGCCATCTAATACTGATTGGCCCAGTAACAAAAATGTATGTTCATCCCAATCAATGTCGGCTTTAAAAAAGTAGGGAAATCTAGTGATTAATGCGATCGCTCCTAATAGCAACCAAGGGGGCACCGCACTGGATAGGGACTTAATTGTTCTTCGCATGGAGGCAGTCCATAGTTTTGCCCAAAATAATACGGTAAGGACTACCCTTGATGGGAATTTTTCGTCTTTCCCTTCAGGGTAAATTAAGGCGTACTAATGAAGAAAAGAATAAACCTTAATCTCCACTTAAACTTCTTTCTATGTGTAGGTTCTGACATATTTCCATGCACAGTTTCTTGCCCATTGAACCCAAACAATGGGATGATTCAAAGCAATGTATTTTTAGAGACAGAAAAAGTAAGTTTTTAATAAGTAACTGTAAGTTTAGTTCCCAAACAATTATGGCTCAATCCGTAGAACAACTTTGTATTAATTCCATCCGCTTCTTAGCCGTTGATGCTGTAGAGAAAGCAAAATCTGGTCACCCCGGATTACCTATGGGCGCAGCACCTATGGCTTTTGTGCTGTGGGATAAATTCATGCGCTTCAACCCCAAAAATCCTAAGTGGTTTAACCGCGATCGCTTCGTTCTATCGGCGGGTCATGGTTGTATGCTGCAGTACGCCCTAATGCACCTTGTTGGTTACGATAGCGTACCCATCGAAGAAATTAAAAACTTCCGTCAATGGGGTTCTAAAACCCCTGGTCACCCCGAAAACTTTGTTACGGCCGGGGTAGAAGTAACCACTGGGCCCCTTGGTCAAGGGATTGCCAACGGTGTAGGTCTAGCCCTAGCAGAAGCTCACCTTGCTGCTAGATTCAATAAGCCCGATGCTACCCTCGTGGACCATTACACCTATGTCGTCATGGGGGATGGTTGTAACATGGAAGGTATTTCCGGTGAAGCGGCTTCCCTTGCTGGTCACTGGGGTTTAGGCAAACTGATCGCCCTTTACGATGATAACCATATTTCCATTGATGGTTCCACCGATGTCGCTTTCACTGAAGATGTGAGTAAGCGTTTTGAATCCTATGGTTGGCATGTAGTTCATGTAGAAGATGGTAACAATGACCTAGCCGCGATCGAAAAAGCGATCGCTGAAGCCAAGGCCGTTACAGATAAGCCTTCCATGATCAAAATCACTACTACCATTGGTTATGGTTCTCCCAATAAAGCTGATACCGCTGGGGTTCATGGTGCAGCATTAGGTACTGACGAAGTTGCTGCTACCCGTAAAGCCCTAGATTGGAATTATGAGCCGTTTGATCTTCCCTCCGAAGCGGTTGATCACATGCGCCAGGCCGTAACCCGTGGTGCCCAAAGTGAAGCAGAATGGAATCAAGTGCTAGGGGATTACACAGCTAAATATCCTACGGAAGCAGCTGAATTCAAACGTTTACTTTCTGGTGCATTACCCGAAGGTTGGGCTAGTGCTCTACCTACTTACACCCCTGAAGATAAAGGCCTTGCTACCCGTAAGCACTCCGAAACTTGTCTTAACGCAGTAGCTAGCGTTCTACCGGAATTAATCGGTGGTTCCGCTGACCTTACCCACTCCAATTACACCGAATTAAAAGGCATTGGCGATTTCCAAAAAGGTGCTTATGCTGAGCGTAACGTTCACTTCGGTGTGCGGGAACACGCCATGGGTGCTATCTGTAATGCGATCGCACTCCACGGTTCTGGTTTAATCCCCTACGGTGCAACCTTCTTGATCTTCACAGACTACATGCGGAACTCCATCCGTTTGTCTGCCCTCTCTGAAACTAGAGTAATTTGGGTTATGACCCACGACTCGATCGCCCTAGGGGAAGATGGCCCTACCCACCAACCGGTAGAGCATGTAGCATCTTTACGAGCTATTCCTAACCTCTATGTCTTCCGTCCCTGTGATGGTAACGAAACTTCTGGGGCTTACAAAGTCGCGGTAGAAAGCAAAGAAACCCCCAGTTTACTTGCCCTGTCCCGTCAAAACCTACCCAACCAAGCCGGTAGCTCCATTGAAGCCGTGGCAAAAGGTGGCTATATTCTTTCCGATAGTGAAGGTACCCCCGATGTAATTATCCTCAGCAGCGGTGGGGAAGTGCCCCTTTGTGTGGATGCGGCTGAGCAATTACGGGCTACTGGTAAAAACGTACGAGTAGTGTCCTTCCCTTGCTGGGAATTATTTGAAGAGCAAGACGCAGCTTACAAAGAATCCGTTCTTCCCAAAGCTGTTACGGCCCGTTTATCCGTGGAAGCCGGTACCACCATGGGCTGGGGTAAATACGTTGGTTCCTCTGGCTATAGCCTAGGCATTGACACCTTTGGTGCTTCTGCCCCTGGGGATGTCCTCATGGAAAAATTTGGCTTCACTGTTGAGAACATTGTGGCTAAAGCGAAAGCTGTGATGGGTTAAGCTCCCATAGTTCAAGTTTGTAAGGATTTATGATGGTAAATCCTTGCTAGCAAACAATTACCCCATATGATGAAAGAGTAAGTTTTGAGCTTGCTCTTTTTTTATTGGCTTTATTGGCTTTATCCGGTGAGTTCAGGGAAAGCTGTTGATCTTAAATCTTGAATCTTGAAATTAGGAATACAGATACAAGAAGAGTAGAGACCTACGGCTGAGCTTAGTCCAAGCCGGACAATATACAATAATTTTTCCCAATTGTTTTGATTTCCTAAATTTTATAGTTGTTCCCATGGAAGCGATCGCGTCAACCACAGAGATCATTAACCAGTTACGGCCTGGACAACGGGAATTAGCCACTTGGGAAGGGGGACAAATGGCCATTTCCGCAGTGCCAGGGGCCGGTAAATCCCATAGTCTTGCAGTGGCTGCAGCCTTAACAGTGGTGCGTCATCGGTTAAATAATCAACGTAAATTGATCATTGTTACCTATACCAAATCCGCCGCGGCTAGTATTAAAACCAAAATTCGCGATCGTCTCCGGGAAATGGATGCCCTCCAGGGCGGGTTTGAGGTATTTACCCTCCATGGTTTAGCGTTGGATATTGCTAATCGTTATCCAGGAATATCCGGTATTGATCTAGAAAATCAAACGATTATTAGTCCTAGCCGTGGCCATCGTTTAGTCCGGGATGGGGTAGAGCAATGGATCAAAACAGGACGGGAACAATATCATCAATTAATCGAAGGCCTTAATTTTGATGGGGAGGAAACGGAAAAACTGCGGCGACAATCGGTCTTAAGGACAGAAATTCTACCGGATTTAATGGTAGCAACGATTCGGGAAGCCAAAAGCTCCGGTTTAACCCCCGAGGATCTAGAAATATGGGGACAACAAACCCCTGATAACTACGGTATCTTAAGCATTGCCGCGAGGCTATATGGTCAATATCAACAGTTATTGCAAAGCCGAGGTTGCTTAGATTACGATGACATGATTCTAGGGGCTCTTAAAGTTTTTACAGCGGCCCCAGTTGCGGGAACAGTGGCAGGAAAAAATTTTGGGGTATTTGAAGATGAAGCCCAAGATTCTAGTCCATTACAGGAGCAGTTAATTTCTGTGCTGGCGGGTAAGGAAGGGGCTGAGCTTAATTTAGTGCGAGTGGGAGATCCCAATCAAGCCATTAATTCCACTTTTACCCCTGCGGATCCGATTTATTTCCAAAAATTTTGTCGAGAATGTGACCAACGGGGCCGCTTAGCTACCATGAATCAAGCTGGGCGTAGTAGTCCAGTGATTTTAGAAGCAGCCAATTTTGCCCTGGATTGGATGTTTCATTTGATGGGCCAAAAGTTTGGGGGAAATAATATTCCATTGGTACCGCAACCGATCGCGACGGTAGCAGTCAATGATCCCCAACCCGATGCCAATCCCGCCCCCACTGGCCAAGGTTTAGAACTGTATACCCCTGAGGATGTATTTCAAACGGTGGAATTGATCCAACAGCGGGTAGTGGCCTTATTCCAAGCCCACCCCGATCGTACGGCCGCGATTTTAGTACGAGAAAATAAACAGGGTAATTTTTTAGCCCAGCAGTTATCACCCATCCTAGAAAAAGATCATCAAATTCGGGTGTATGAAGTCCAGGAACAGGAACGCCATTCCCAAATTCCAGGGGAGGTATGGGCTCTATTAAAATTTTGCGATCGCCCCACTCTCCAGACTATTTAAAATCAGCGTTAACGGTGATGGCCCAACGGCGATTAATTGCCCTCCAGGATTTTTCGGAGGTAGCAATTAAACCAGAAGCATTTTTGTATCCTGCCCCCCTAGCTGAGCCCCTATCTCCTACCCTAAACGATGCGAGCCATTTATGCCGGAGTTTACTCAAAGCTCGGTTAGAATTGCCCTATTTTCGTCTGATTCCTTTTTTAGGCTTAACCTTGCAATATACCGGTGCTGAATTGGCCACCTTGCATAAATTGGCCACCCGGGTTAATAAGGCTAAATCCTTAAAGAAAATTATTGCAGCGATCGCGGAAATTGTGGCAACAGAAAGATTTGAACCAGTAGAAGAAGGCCAAGAACATCAATACACCCAGCCAGGTCAACTAACCATCATAACCCTCCACAAAGCGAAGGGTTTAGATTGGGATTATGTCTTTTTACCCTTTTTACATGAAAAATCCATTCCCGGTAATGCCTACATTCCCAAGGGTTGGCAATTTTTAGGCAATTTTACCCTGCCGGAAGTAGCCCGGGCCCAAATCAGAACTGGCCTCCACCATCGTTATCAGGGCCAACCGTTAGATTTACCCAGTCCCCAGGAAGCTTGGACTACCGCAGAACGCCTTAAACAAGCAGAGGAGTATCGGTTACTGTATGTGGGGATGACTAGGGCAAAACGCCTACTATGGATGGCTGCGGCTAAACAACGGCCATTTATGTGGAATCGCTTACCCATTAAAGGACAGCAACAACTTCAAGATTTTGAGCCTTGTCCTCTGATCCCCGCCCTGATCCAAAAATTTCCGCGATCGAGCGATCGGGCTCAACGGTCTAAACCAAAACTTTAAACATTCTTTAAACATTAAAGAATTAAAAAAATTAAACAATTATTAAAGAATTAAATTAAATTATCGTTCTCAAATAAAGCCATTAAGATAGAATTAGATGATAAGTTAAATTTAAAATCATTACCTCAAAATTTCATTAATCCGAGCAATAAAAATAATAAAGATAAAATCAATCCATATTCCAAATACTAAGAAAGTTGCATCTTACCCGTTAATTTCTCCAGTATTTACCCACTAACCAAAATTATGACTAGCTTTGCCAGAACCTCGACCCAAACCCATCTTCCCCTTGGATTAGCGCTACAAATGGCGGGGTTAGTGTCTGAAAGTCAAGTAGAAGTTGCATTACATGATCAACATTATAATCATCACATGCTTCTAGGGGAAATTTTGGTATTAAGGGGATGGGTAAAATCCAGTACGGTGGAATTTTTTGTTGAACATTTCCATCGCCGGCCATGCTCTAGCGGGTTACCCTTGGGGGAATGCTTGAAACAAGCGGATTTATTAACGGATAATCAAATTCAAGAAGTATTAAAAGAACAAAACCATTCCTGGATCAAATTTGGGGCAGCAGCTGTATTGAGGGGATTTATTAAACAGGAAACCCTGGACTTCTTTAAAGAGTATTTTTTCCCAACGGAAGAAAAGCGTTCTGATTATCGACAAAAACAACAATCCAGATCCTCTAAAGCTAAACTAGATAACGTCTCTGCCTTAGAGTCGGCTTTAACTGCCTATTTCGCCAACAACGATCGCTATGATAGTGACAACATCGATAATTCTGGGGAATTGGACATCACAGAATTTAAATGGATATAACTGACGAATGTTCGAACCTAAACTTTTTGAATGTTAGTCTAAGAGGCTGTTTATCAAGTCAATTGAATTGGCATTTTGCCCCCTAAATCCCCCAAAGTTGGGAGATTTTTAATGATTTTTTAA
>JAAUPO010000480.1 GCA_012033095.1 Synechococcaceae cyanobacterium RL_1_2
TCAGGATCAACGTTTTAAGGCTAATTGATGATATAGTCTTTTGAATAATTACGGGAAATAAATAGAGCGGAAAGTATTCTATAGCAAGAAAAACCATCCCATACTGAATTAAATTGACTATACTCCCTAGTTAGGACTGCTATAGATAAAGCTTATGGTTAAGCAAGATTAACCATGGCTAGCCACAGCCAAAGATCTATGGGCACAGAGACCCATGGATTAATTTGTTCGGTAGAGCGTTAACAGCAGAATTTGTGGCAATTTGATCGGCTACTGTTATGAACACTGAAATAGTGACGATCGCTGAAATAAAGAAATAGAGATGGGGGTAGCGATCGCTTTAATCATTAATTCCCTATAATCTAAGGCGATAAATTATCCGGCCTATCTCAGCGTTGGATTTATTCTGACCTAAAGAAATACTAAAATATTATAGTCTTTTAGTATAATTATGGGAAATAAATAGAGCTGGAATCAGCCTATAGCAATGAGAATAAATCCCACACTAAATCCAATTGACTATCACTATCACTGATTGGAGGTGTTAGGTACTTTATTTTTCCTTACTTGACTAGAGCTATTGTTATTTTGGTTATTGGTTACTTCTCCATTCAAGGAAATGCTAATTTCCTCTACTTCCGGCAATTTTTCTAACGCTAATCGGGAATAGTTGCTACCCCCAGATAATTGCCTTAACAACGGAGGACGAGCATCATGGAGCATGTAAATGATTTCGTCTTTAGCTTGCCAAGTTTGCTCTGATTTAACGACCTGCAATGTGTCATTACGGCGTAGGAGGAGGGGTAATAATTCCCCTGAATTAATCAAGGCTTGCAAATGGGTTTGTTGAAAAGCTAAATCTTTTTCTTTGAGGGTAGTTTTACCTAATTTGTAGCGATTATCTTGGATATATTCATTCCAATTTTTAATATTGATCTGGGAAATAAAGGCAGAACTTACTTTGGTTTTGGGGCTACCGTTACTACCGGAATTATCACTAGTATGGGGGGGATAGACAGCTAATACTTTAGGAGGTTGAAACTCTTCCACCGCTCGCTGGGCGAGTACAAGGTTCACTTCACCGTTGTGGGTTAGGGCAATAAATGTGCCCATGGATTCTAGACCTGCCTCCTCTAGGGCGGAAGCATCGAGACCACTACTTTGAAAGACCTGTAAATTTTCTGCCCTAGCTTTATTACAATCTTCTTCGTCGGTATCAATTAGCACGACCGATTCTCCTTGGGCCTGGAATAGTTTGCCGAGAAGACGGCCGAGGGGATTACAACCAACAATGACCGCTCCTGTCGCTCCATTGGAAGTTATTTTTAAGGCTTTTGCCACCACCCTCGCAGTTAATCCTTGTAGCACCACGGTCATGATAATGGTCAGAAACACCAATGCTTTAATGGCCTCACCACCGGTAATACCCCGTTGGGTCAAGAGAATAGCAAATAGGGAAGCAACGGAAGCGGAAACAATTCCCCTGGGGGCAATCCAGCTTAAAAAATTTTTTGTCGCCAATTGAGATCGCTATTGATGGTACAGAGGAAAATACTGAGAGGCCGCACCACCACCATTAAAAGGGCCACCGTCGCGACACTTCCCCAACCAAGGGCAAATAGACTATCGATGGATAAATCTGCGGCTAAGAGAATGAACAATACCGAAACGCAGAGTACGGTTAATTGGCCTTTGAATCGACGTAGCATTCTTTCTTCTGGGAGGGAAAACGATCGCAGAATGATGCCAGCAATTACCGCGGCCATTAATCCCGATTCACTGCGTACGTATTGGGAAAGGCCAAATATGCCCCATACCCCAGCTAGGACAACTAAATTTTTCAGATCTTCCGATAAAAAATTACCTTTACGAATTAACAGGCCTAACAACCATCCCAAAATTCCTCCGATCGCTGCCCCAGTAGAGAGACGTAAAGTTAGACCAATCAAAAATTCCCAAGGACTGGCATCTACGGCCAGGATGGTATCCAAAACCACCACTGCCAAAATAGCCCCCACCGGATCAATTAAAACCCCTTCCCCTTCTAGGAGGGTCGCCACCCGACGATCAACGGAAACCTGTTTCAATAATGGGCCGACTACAGTGGGCCCCGTCACCACAATTAAGGAAGAATATAAAAAAGCTAAAGACCATGGGAACTCCCCTAACCAATGGGCGGCCATCCCTCCCCCCATCAGAGTAATTAACGTGCCGATTGTCACTAGGTTACGCAGACTACTAGAAACTTTGTCTAATTCCTTTAGCTCTAAATTTAACCCCCCTCAAACAAAATAATGGCAACGGAAAGGGTGACTAGGACTTCGAGTCCTGAGCCTAATTCGTGGGGTTTAAGCACTCCTAAGCTATCGGAGCCTAGGACAATTCCAAACAGCAGTAAGAATACGATACTAGGAATTTTTGAGTATTCCCCAATGACCTGGGCACTAATACCGGCCAGGACTGCAATGACTATTTGTAAGCTTAAGTAGAAAGAGTCTTCCATGGCTTAATCTTAGGATAATTTTCCAGTTTTGTCCCGATTACTTGCCCCTAGCTTGTCATGGCTAGAGCCATAATTATTGAATAATGGTCTATTAATACCGAATATTGGAACTATAGTCTTTTGGAATAATTACGGAAAACAAATAGAGCTGAAAGTATTCCATCGCAAGAAACAGCTATCCCATACTAAATTAAATTGACCATAACTTGAGTTCGGGATAAAGATTAAGTCGAAGCTAAGACCCATGCCCATGGAAGACTAAGCTTGTTAGGTTGATGACAATAACCAATTAATCCCCAAAAAACATTAACTAAGAAATTAGCGGGGCAAGGATGGCGAGTCTGCTCAGTCTGAGAAATATGCTTAATACCAAACAAAACGGTTTTGGTCTCATGTTGAAAATCTCCACTCAACACACAGCAGCGTTAAGCCTTAAAATTTCCTGATATTTATGGCTATAGCTAATAGCTATATATTCCAGCCCTAACTACTAGGACAAAAGTTGTGCCCAAAAACTGTAAATAGACCTGAGATCTTTACTCGGTAAGGATTATAACCTATTTGCT
>JAAUPO010000481.1 GCA_012033095.1 Synechococcaceae cyanobacterium RL_1_2
TACCAGTGTTACCAGTTAGAGACTGTTTAAAAAGCCCCTTGCTCCCAAAAATGGAGGAAATCATTTAGATTTTAACCAATGAAGCTCCCAAATTGGGGATTTAGGGAGCAACTCAACAACATTTGATACTTTTCCAACACGTTCTTAGAGGTAATTAATCCCTAGCACATAAATTAACACCGCGATCGTCGATTTCATGAGGGACTAAAACTAGAGCCGTAAAACCCTATTGGTGCATGGCCCGCGCTAATTCTGCTGCCACCTCAGGACGGGAGAACTGGGGAGGGGGAAGCTCACCATTACGCAACATTTCCCGTACTTTTGTCCCAGAAAGGTGAATCCGTTCTTCTTTGGAACTAGGGCTAGTTTTGCTGGTGGCCATTTGATCCGTGCGAGTACAGTAAAACGCGTGCTCAAATTTCATCGGAGTAATGCCTAATTCCTCAGGCTTAAACTCATCAAAAATGTATTGAGCATCGTAGGTACCATAATAATCACCGACCCCAGCATGATCACGACCTACGATAAAGTGAGTACAACCATAGTTTTTACGGATGAGGGCATGGAAAATGGCTTCCCTGGGCCCGGCATAACGCATAGCAGAGGGGTTGATGGCTAAAATTACCCGATCTTGGGGAAAATAATTTTCCATCATGATTTCATAGCAACGCATCCGTACATCCGCCGGAATATCATCGCTTTTAGTGGCCCCCACAAGGGGATGTAAAAATAAACCATCCACAGTTTCGAGGGCACATTTTTGAATGTACTCATGGGCACGGTGAATAGGGTTACGGGTTTGAAAACCAACCACAGTACTCCAGCCACGGGCAGCAAATTGTTTGCGGGACTCGGCCGGATCAATTTGATATTTGGGGAAGAGGGGATGATCATCCCGTTCTAATAACCAAATGGGGCCTGCGAGGTTAATTTCCCCCTGCTCCATGATCACTTTTACGCCAGGGTGAGCCATTTCATCGGTTTTGTAAACATTAACCGCTTCGTGGGTTTTGTTATAGCGATATTTTTGGGTAAGTTCTAACACCCCCACAAACCGACCGCTAGGATCGTTTAGTCTTACCCATTCCCCTTCCTTCAGGGGGTCAGCTACTTCAGTAGTTACAGGTAAGGTCACAGGGACAGACCAGGGGAGGCCATTGCTGAGGCGCATTTTTTCTACGACGTTTTCGTAGTCCTCTTGACCCATAAAGCCTTTCAGGGGACTAAATCCACCGATCGCGATCATTTCCAGATCGGAAAAAGCCCGTTCATCTAACTGAACGACAGGTAATTCATTTTGTTTAGCTAAAAATTCTTGTTTTTCGGCAGGGGTTGCTAGGCGATTAATGAGTTCGCCACCGTGGGCTGGAATCAGATCCATAAGGATTAAATATTTAAATATAAAGACTAGAAATTTAATTTATTAAAATTATTGGGTATTCTCTTGACATTCAATATATCAGCATCTTTTCTCTTGTCCTAGGGTAAGCAAAGATCTTCAGTTTCAAACAATGGATTATGATTGAGCCTGAGACTAATCCACGTTCTGCAAATTTCTTACACGGTTTAGCCCTATGTCCCCTCGTCAATTCCATTCTGCTTCTTTTTTACAACGCCTGTTTAATCAATCCCCCAGTCAAACAAAACCCTATAAATTAGACTTGGTGAATGGGTTAGGCACCCAACTATTAGGGAAAGACGATCGCGATATTTATCAAGTAATTAGCACCTACAAACCCCAGGTTAATGATCGGCTCGTGCCTAATCCCTTGGCAAATCAAGTAATTGCAAAAATTAAAGGTCTCATTCCTTGGGTGGAACAGGTACGGTTTGGCCATAGTCGGGAAGAGTTATATCCCATCGTCATCGGGTTAGCGATCGCCTATACTGGCCGCTCAAAATGGGTGGTCTGTGGCCCTGGGATGAAGCCATGGGGCCAAGACTTAGGCTGGGGGGCAAACAAAGAGGTAGTTCATCAGGTTGCCTATAACGATCTGACGAGCTTAGAACAACTATTTGAGGCCTATCCAGAGGAAATAGGGGCAATCATTTTAGAGCCGATCGCGGATGCATTACCGACGGAGCATTTTTTTATCCCAACTCCGGGCCCTCGCTGACTATTATGGGGCGTTATTAATTTTTGATGAAACCATGACAGCTTTTCGGTTTGAGCCGACGGCCTACGATGGTATTCACCCTGATTTATCCCTGGTCGGCCAGGCCTTAGCCAATGGTTATCCCCTCGCTGCGATCGTGGGTCAGGAAGAATTTTTTCGGGAGGTGGAGCCCCATCATTTTGCCCTCCCTGGCAATGGCGGTGAATTATTGCTCGCGATCGCCGATGTGACCCTCACCAATCTCACAACGAAACAAGTCACAACTCACTGCAAAAAATTGGGTGATTACCTGCAATCAGAACTAACCAAAGTTATTCACAAAACCAAGTTAGACCAGAAGATTACCTTGGTGGGCCATCCCAGTTGGCTATTTTTAAATTTTGCTCCCACCTCAAAAGCCACCCCCACCGCCATTGTCGAATTTTTCTGTAAGCAGATGGCCCAGGAAGGTATTTTGATGGTGAATAACCATAATTTTTGTGCTAACCACACGATCGCGGATGTGGAAGTTTTAATTGCAGCCTACGGCCAGGTTTTGCCCCACCTCAAAGAATTCTATACTCATAGAAGAGAAACAGAACCCATCACCACCGAAGAAGTGGCCACAGACGTAAATTAAATTTATCAAAATCAAATTTATCAAAATCAAATAGCGCTGATAGTTGATTCTTTCTAGGGGCTGTCATCCTTAAAGCTGAAACTCTTCTTAGCTAAGGATTTCAGTTTAAAACTATATTTTTTGAACCTAACTCAGGATCAACGTTTTAACCCTAATGGATGACACACCCTAGTTTAATTAAGCCAGTAACTATGACACCTATCCGCGATCGCCCAAACAGGTTTCATCCGAAGGAAGATTATGGTCAATAAAACCTACCTTCAGCAGGTCTAGCCATTAAACAATCAATTCATTTGTACTATAGTAATATTTTGAGGCCAATT
>JAAUPO010000482.1 GCA_012033095.1 Synechococcaceae cyanobacterium RL_1_2
AACGCAAACCCCAATACCTTCCGAGCGTTAAATAAATCCATCATTGAAGCCGCCGCCTATGCCAGTGATCCCGCTAATCGCATCGAAATTGCTGCTGCTATTTCCGATCGCGCTTTCCTCAATCAACCCGTGGAAGTAGTGGAAGCAGTGCTAACCGGCAAATTTGAAGATGGCAATGGTAATACCCTCGATATCCCCGATCGGATTGATTTTGATCCCTATCCTTGGCAAAGTTTTGCTAACTGGATTTCCTCCCAGCTAGTGCGGTGGGATCTCCAAGGGGACGACTTAGCCCCTAAAATCATCCCAGAAAAAGGCTATGACACCGTAGGGACGGAGGTATTTTTGACCGATTTAGCCCGGGAATTAGCCACCGAATTAGGTCAGACAGCCCCCACCGAGATTTATCGGCAGGAAACCCTAAAGTTTGATACCTTTGACCCGGCTGATCCTGCCGCTTACATTCAAAAACAAATTGATGAATACGGCGTATAGGAGGAGTGATTAACCATGGCAGCAACGGGTAAAACTTTGCAAAAACAGAGCATCTATAGTCCTCCTCAAGAGGGGTTTTTCCAAAATGAAAATATACTAGCGTTCTTCGTCTTCTTCGGTTCCTTGGTGTTATTTTTAGGGGCTTGGGAAATTGGGGCCCGCATGGAACTTTTTGCCAAAGGGGTGCCCACCGCCACCGAAACCATTAAGGAATTATGGTGGTGGATCACTAATCCCTTCTTTGACAACGGGCCCAATGATCTGGGGATTGGTTGGAATTTATTGATTAGTTTACGGCGGGTTGCGATCGGTTATATTGCCGCTTCGGTGATTGCTGTGCCCCTAGGAATTTTAATTGGCATGTCCCCGATCGCTCGCAAGGCCTACAATCCATTCATTCAATTACTCAAACCCATTTCCCCATTAGCCTGGTTACCGTTGGGTTTATTTATCCTCAGGGATTCAGAAAAAACTGGAATCTTTATCATCATGATCTCCAGCATCTGGCCGACGTTGGTTAATACAGCCTTTGGGGTGGCCAATGTGAATAAAGATTATCTAGATGTCACCAAAACCCTAGGAGCTTCTAAGTTACGCACCATTTTTAAAGTCATTATTCCCGCCGCTTTACCCAATATTATTTCCGGTTTACGGATCAGTATGGGCATTGCCTGGCTGGTGATTGTCGCGGCGGAGATGTTACTGGGGACGGGGTTAGGCTATTTCATTTGGAATGAATGGAATAACCTGTACATTCCCAATATTTTGGTAGCCATTTTCATCATTGGACTGGTGGGACTAGTGCTCGATAGCGTGTTTGCCCTATTGGAAAAATTTGTTGCATTTGGAAGATAACTATGACCATAACCCCTATGAATTACGCCACGCCCCTGACTCCGGAGCAAACTTTTTCCGATTCATCCCAACTCTCCATTCGCAATGTGACGAAGGTGTTCCATGGTAAGCAAAGTCTTTTTGATAAGGTTACCGGCAAAAGCTCCAAGGATTTTGTGGCGATCGAGGATGTGAGCCTAGATATTGAACCCAACACTTTTGTCAGTATCATTGGCCCTTCCGGTTGCGGTAAATCCACCCTATTAAACATGATTGCGGGGCTATCCCCCATCACCTCCGGGGAAATTCGGTTTAACGATCGCCCCATCACCGGGCCCGGGCCCGATCGCGGCATGGTGTTTCAAAATTATGCTCTGATGCCGTGGATGACGGTGGAAGGTAATCTTAAATTCGCGATCGAAACGGTTTACCCCAATATGTCCCCCATCGAAATGAAGCGGGTCATTAAGGAGCATATTCAGCTAGTGGGTTTAACTGGAGCTGAAAAAAAACACCCCCACGAACTGTCCGGCGGGATGCGTCAACGGGTGGGCATTGCCCGGGCCCTGGCCATCAGACCCCAAATTTTGCTGATGGACGAACCCTTTGGGGCTTTAGATGCTTTAACCAGGGGTTTTCTTCAGGATGAAATTGAGCGCATCTGGGAACAGGAACGCATCACTGTCATCATGATTACCCACAGCATTGAAGAAGCCCTATTACTTTCCGATCGCATCATTATGATGACCCGGGGCCCAGCGGCGGGGGTAGATGAAATTTTAGAGGTGCCATTCCCCCGCCCCCGCGATCGGGAAACCCTAGCTCAACATCCTGCCTACAATGCCTTAAAACTAGAGATGGAAAGCCATCTGTTCCGGGAAACCCGCGCAGTGGAAGAGGCTAGGGTCAAAAATTAGTAGTCCTAATACAAGTAAGGATCAGGAAAATTAAACCCCTTGATAATTAATTATCCTGGGTCTAAATATCCTTGCAGCTTTAGCCCTGCTAAAAATTAAATACTAAGTTTAACCAGGATATATTCCTAAGGACTTAGTTTTACTGGGCCCCATCCAGTTTTATTCCCACCATAATTTTTTTATGGTCTTTACATTTTTTACATTTTTCCTATTAATTTAAGAGGATTTTTAACTATGGCAATTTCGGAAGTTACCACCAAATTACTAGCAGCCAAAAAAGCAGCAGGCATCAGCTTTGCTGACCTAGAAGCAAAACTAGGCCTAGATGAAGTGTGGATCGCCTCGGTGTTCTACCGCCAAGCTAGTGCCTCCCCAGAGGAAGCTAAAATGATGGTGGAAGCGATCGGGGCAGACGCATCTTTGATTGAAGAACTCACCGCATGTCCCCTCAAAGGTTCCCTAGAACCCGTGATCCCCACTGATCCATTGATCTATCGCTTCTATGAAATTATGCAGGTGTACGGTATGCCCATTAAAGCCGTTGTTCATGAAAAGTTTGGCGATGGCATCATGAGCGCGATCGATTTCACCCTAGATGTAGAAAAGGAAGAAGATCCCAAAGGCGATCGCGTCAAAGTAATTATGTGTGGCAAGTTCCTCCCCTACAAAAAATGGTAATTGCTGCCATGGTTTAACCGAAATTCCAGCTATAGCAATCCTAAATAGCTTGTGGCAATTGAGTACATTGAAAGCCAAGTCTAGTAAGGATCTTCATGGTATGACCTAGTTAGGGCTGATATATATATAACTTA
>JAAUPO010000483.1 GCA_012033095.1 Synechococcaceae cyanobacterium RL_1_2
TCAATTAAATAACTTAGAAATTTGTAGGGTATCCTTCAAGGGAGCGTAACCCATCGATATTTAAGTTTTAGATGTTATTAAATTCTTATTCCTAAGCTTTTGGGGTCTCAGAGGTATTGTCACGATAATTAAGCCATGACCTGAACAATAACACATTACCCCATAAGGATCGACGCTGGCCGACCCTTACTTAAACTCCTACTCAATAGGGTTATGGTGTTTTATTTTTCAAAATGGATGAAACTTAGATAATTTAACCGATTGTGGCCTGTACTATATTTATAACAGTAGAGTAAATCTTCAATGGGTTCCACCGTTCATGGCTGCCAAATTTTTATTAGGAGTCATAATTTTGGCAATTGCTATTAGGTATTAACCCACAACCATTACATTTCCTTGACCACGGGTTGACCGTCTTCAATGTAGCCCACTAACACTACGTCGGTTACATTCACAAATAGACCGTTTTCTAATACTCCAGGAATGTTATTAATGGTTTTTTCTAGGGATGCGGGATCAGGAATATCATCAAATTTGACATCCACCACTAAATTTCCTTCGTCGGTCACCACGGGCCCAGCTTTACGTACTCCCATTCTTAGTTCTGGTTTACCCCCTAGTTTGGCCAAGGCTGCCATGACGGGGGTAATGGCCATCGGGATCACTTCCACGGGTAAGAGGAAAGTAGAACCTAGCTTATCCACTAGTTTGCCACTATCGACCACTACGATAAATTGCTCTGCTAGGCTATCTACAATTTTTTCGCGGGTATGGGCAGCACCACCACCTTTAATTAAATTTTTGTTGGGATCTACTTCATCCGCTCCATCGATCGCGACATCCATTTTTCGATCGCATCGAGGGAAGTGAGGGGAATACCGTATTTTTTCGCTAAAACTTCTGCTTGAAAAGAGGTCGGTACCCCAACAATATTCGAAATTTCCCCTTGAGCTAGTCTTTCTCCAATGTATTGAATGGCGTAGGCGGTGGTGGAACCGGTGCCTAAACCAACGACCATATCTGACTTGACGCGATCGGCTGCGGCTCGACCAACTTCCTGCTTCATCAACGTAATTGCATCATCATTATTTGCCATCGTGATCTTTACTCCTGTTAAATTTGGTGGGATTTTATTTGCATTTATTAACACTCCATAATTTATCACCAATCAGAAAACAGTAAACATGGGGCATGCCCATGGCGATCGCTAGGGATTCAAACAAAAAAATCTGATACTCGATGTGGTTCTGGTGGCTCACTGCTGGGGGTAATCATCGTTGCCATCTTCCGCAGCGCGGGGAATCTCGATCACGTGATCGTCATAGGTAAGTAATTCCAGTTGGCCCTGTTTAGGTTTGAAGGGAATGGGGTTTGGTTTCCCCTTTACGGCGTTGGGAAGTACGTTCTTCGGCGGTGTCAGCGGTGACCACTTCATAGAGAATGGCTACTTTTTGATTCGTTTTGCCTTTGCGTAAAATGCGGCCGAGACGTTGGATAAATTCCCTTGTGGAGCCAGTACCGGACAGGATTACTGCGATCGCGGCATCGGGCACATCCACCCCTTCATTGAGCACATGGGAAGTCACCAGGGTTTTATAATCTCCGAGTTTAAATAACTCTAAAATCTTGTGGCGTTCCTTGACGGGGGTTTGATGGGTGAGGGCCGGAATTAAAAAATCCTGGGAAATTTGATACACCGTGGCGTTATCGTTGGTGAAAATTAAAATGCGTTCATCACCATGTTCTTGAATAATATCGGTCAATACTTGAAGTTTGCCGGGGGTGCAGGTGGCAATTTCTTTTGATTGGCGGTGGGCCAGCATGGCTTGTCGACCTTCGGGGGTTTGGGCACTCATCTGGACAAACCGTTGCCAACCGTTAAGGCCCCCTAAATTAATTTTGGCCTGGCGTAAAAATTGATTGCGCACCGCGATCGCGTCATCGTAGGCGGTCTGTTCTTCTGGGGAGAGCTGTACCAAAATTTGTTTAACTTCATGGCGGGCAAGGGTGTTACCAGATAAGGAATCGGGGTTTTGGCGGTACACTTCCGGCCCAATTAATAAATTTAACTCCCCATGGTTTTCATCGCTGCGTTCGGGGGTGGCGGTCAAACCTAAACGGTAAGGGGCGATGGAATATTCCGCAATCACCCGATGAAAATCCGTGGGTAAATGGTGGCATTCATCAAAAATGAGCAGGGCGTACTGATTGCCGAGGGTTTCTGCATGGATCGCAGCACTGGCATAGGTGGCCACTAAAATAGGGGAGCGATCGCGGGAGCCACCCCCCAATAACCCAATTTCTACCCCCGGAAAAGATGTTAGTAATTGGGCATACCACTGGTGCATCAAATCTAAAGTAGGTACCACAATTAAGCTAGTGCGAGGGGTAGAGGCCATGGCCAGTTGGGCCACATAGGTTTTCCCGGCTCCAGTGGGTAACACGATCACCCCTCGCCGTTGGGCTTTTTTCCAAGCGATCAGGGCTTGGTGTTGGTGGGGGGTAAGGCTCCATGGGCAGGGTTTGGCCTAATTCCAAGGGGAAGAAGTTGCGGGCTTGATCGTTAAACGGAATCTGTTCCCGTTGTAATAATTGCACGATCGCGGGGTAATCCTGGGCCCGGGCGCGAAATTTTTCAATGCGATCGTCCCACTCCACATAATTTAACCAAGCTTTACCCTGGGGGGGAGGATGAATGATGAGAGTACCGCGATCGTATTTGATCACCGGAGTCCGACGACCCATAGTGCTTTGCCCATAACAGTTGTGGTTATGATACCGTAGCCAGTTCCGAAGTATGTAGCGCGATCGCCAAAACCCATCCCCGATATAACCCCGTTAGTCACTTCTAATCATGGTGGCATCACCATAATTCCATTTTGCCCCAAGGGAAGGTTTGCTATTTATCTTCTTAAAGTGTGATGGGAAAAAATCTAAGCCCCCATCCACAAACAGCCATCTAGTTCTTGTTAGTTCTTGTTAGTTCTTGTCCTTACCTACGCGATCGTTGTTCATCATGTTTTTAACGTACTCTGTCAGGACTTACGCAAAAA
>JAAUPO010000051.1 GCA_012033095.1 Synechococcaceae cyanobacterium RL_1_2
GAGGCCATCCAGTTGATATTACCAAGGAGGGTGTTGATCTCACCGTTATGGCCAAGCATCCGCATGGGTTGGGCGAGGGGCCATTTAGGCATGGTATTGGTACTAAAGCGACGATGGTACAACGCAAAAGTCGCTTCATAGTCGGGGTTCGTTAAATCTTGATAGAACTCCGAGAGAACATTGGCCCTGACCATGCCTTTATAGACAACGGTGCGGCAGGAGAAAGAGCAGATATAGAAAAAGTCATCTAGTCTTTTCCCTACTTCCGATCGCGCAATGTACAGACGGCGATCGAGTTCGTCCCCCGTTAAACCTTCCGGGGAAGTGACGACCACTTGTTCGATGCGGGGTTGGTTTTCCTTAGCTTGTTCCCCTAGTACGCCAGGATTGATGGGTACAACTCTCCAGCCTTCTACCGTTAAGCCATGCTTAGCAATGGTGGCTTCCACAAAAGCTTTTTCTGCTTGATATTTCTCTTCTTCCAGGTGCATGAACACCATACCCACCCCCCAACTTTCCTGGGGCGGTAAGGTTTTACCTTGGGATTCAAACCATTGCTCAAATATTTTTACGGGCAAACTTGCCATAATGCCCGAACCGTCCCCAGTGTCGCGATCCGCACTACATCCACCCCTATGTTCCATACACCCAAGGGCAGTTACCGCCTGTGCCACAATACTATGGGCGGCTCGACCATCCTTATACGCAATGAAACCCACACCACAGGCATCCCGTTCTTCAACGAGCCATTTTTGACCTTGAAAAGGAAGGGGTTGGGAATTAGTAGTTACTTGTTGTGTCATCTTGTCTTTGTTCATAAACGTGGGTAAATGGGCATAGGACAGTTGCGATCGCTCTTAAACCGCCGACCCGAATAACAACGGAGATATTAAGAATCGCCCCATATCATATTTACTAATAAAAAATAGGGATAGATAACATAATTGTAAGGGTTTGGATCTATTTTTTGAAAGTAGGAAAATAACAAATCACTGACAACGGATCTGATATGGCATTGACCTCACTAATCATGTTTGATCTTGATCCTTGCTTGCCCAATGGATGGGGGGTGTCCAGTTTTTGCCTGGTGGGGACTTGTTTTAGCCGAGGAAGGTGGGGGAGACGTTAGGATAATTCCCCAATTACCTCTAGGCGTTTATAGGTACTCAAACTCAAAAATTTATCCATTAATTGTTCCGCTACGAGGGGATCAATCCAGCCCATTTGTCTTAGGAGACTAATGGCGATCGCGTATTTGGCGCGGGAGGAACCATCTTTAACTTTGATAGCTAAACCAACATTTTCGCCAATGCGGCCAATACATTGAATACCCTCCGCTCCAGATTTACTAACTAAACTTCCTTGGGTCAAAGTCATTAGTTCGGTATCAAAGAGACCAGGCCCCGCCACCATATAGGGATGGGAGGTCATGGCCCGAACAATGCGCTCTAAATCCAAGTTATCTCCACCGGATAATTTGGCATAGAGGGTAGCCATCTGAAATAATTTCATGGCATAGGTGGGCACCCCACAATCATCATGGGCGTTAACCAGTTCTAACCCCGGAATGTTTAATAATTGGGCCACCTGACGCAAAATCAATTGTTGGATGGGGTGGGCCCTGTCCATGTAGCTATGGAGGGGCCAACTTTTATTTTTACATACCGCTAACATGCCGGCGTGTTTACCGGAGCAGTTGTATTCAATGGGATAGGTTTTCCTTCAGGAATGGGGCATTGGAGGGCACTAGGATCAATATCCGCTCGCCATAAAATATTAAATACCTGTCTGGTGTGCTCGATCGTGCCAGTGTGGGAGCCACACATAATCGCTAAATCTTGATTGGTTAAGCCTAATTGGGCGATCGTGCCGGTGGTGGTAACCGCTAGAGCTTGAAAGGGTTTGAGGGCTGAACGAATAAAGGTGGAAATGTTCGGATCCCCAGCGGACAAAAGGTTACGACCTTTCACATCACACACTACGGCTTGGGCATAATGAACAGATTCGGTGATCCCTTCCCTGAGCAAGTGGGCTTCTAAAGGGGAGGTGATTGCACGATTAGCAATAGTCATGGTGGGGCGTTGCTCTCAGATGAAGGAAATAACTTCTTTCATTTTAGGCAAAAAGGTAATTAATAGATTTAACTGACTCGAACTAGCTCTAAACTATCTCGATCGTCGTAGGCTTTAATATAAAATTTGACTTTTTCTTCTAGGGCCGTGGGTAATTGTTTTCCGACATAGTCAGGACAAATGGGTAATTCCCGATGGCCGCGATCGACCAAAATCAATAATCGAATATTTTTTGGCCGGCCATACTCACTGATGGCATTGAGGGCAGCCCGAACTGTACGGCCTTTAAATAAAACATCGTCCACCAAAATTAACTCTTTCCCCGTAATATCAATGGGAATGTCCGTGCGAGCGGAAGGGGTACGCATCCCAATTTTGTCTAGATCATCCCGGTAAAACGTGACATCTAAACCACCAACAGGAATATCCACCCCTTCTAAGAGTTTGATTTGCTGGGAAATTAATTGGGCTAAAGGAAAACCGCGAGTATAGATCCCGATTAAAACCACCTGTTGGATGTCAGGGGATTTTTCAATCACTTGGGATGCTAGACGAGTGATGGTACGACGGATTTCTTCAGCCGATAGAATTTCTACAATTTTAGCTACCATGACTCTAAAGGAGGGTGATTGTTGACAGGATAGGGAAATGAGTTCCATCAAAGTCCATGTTAGAACCGATTACCTCAAAAGTGACGTTAAACATCCCCCTGGGTATTTTACCCCTTAGAAATGTCCCAATATCTATGGATATAGCTAGATCAAGTAACTATAATCAGGATGCCATGGCCCCACCCTAGATGTAAGCTCTTGAATGTGATGATGGGAGGATCGGATTAAGTATCCCCTGGGGTGCTCGTTATTTAAGCATGGCCACTAGGGTGGTGTGGGCATCTTTGGCATCCACTAAGGAGTGATCAAAATTGACCCGCACCGGGATAGTTTCCCCTAGTTTTTCTGCGGTTAGATCCATCCCACGTTCGTCTATTTTGACCATGGTGGCACTGGTGGCATCGGTTTCGTTCCCAAATTTATGGACGTAGGTGAGCACGGCATCGGCATGATCTTGGTTCATGTGCTTACAAATGCGATCGCTTACTTCTGGGGTAATAGCTTCACTCATGATGGTTACTACTGGTGATTAGGTAATTGGTAATTATTTATACCTATAATCTTTAACGCAATTACAACGAATTTTACAATAGGGTGAAATTTAAGTTTAAGCAAAAAAATTCACAAACAACCTATGAATAAAATCGAGCCATAGTAACTAGAACAATCCGAACATCCTCCCTGTTATCCATTAATCAATCCGATCAGCGATCGTGGGATAACCGGGATAACCATGGTTAAAATGGGCCTTAGTTATTCCTGGCCACTTTACTCAATAGATGGTGGGGAAGGTTGATTCTCCTTAGGGGAAGGGATTGTAGGGCTGTTAGATTTAGTTTTTGCTCCCCCAGGAAACAAAATGGGATATTGATCCGGTTCCAGATATTGGCCATCGCATTCATTTTTAGCGCGATATTCCATCAACTTAAACTCATTACCATCAAATTTATACTGGGCAAGGGAACCACAATCCCCCAACCCCCGGCCTTTAGTCACCACTTCCAAGGTTTTTGAACCTGGATCATAGGTGGGTAAACCAGCCACATTTTTTACGTTAAGTTCTTGTCCTTTTTCATCAAACATTTTTAACGGTAAACGTTTGAACTGATTATCTTTGTACAGCACATATTCATAATTACCCTGGTAAGCCGCCATAAAACAAAGGACTTCCGCCACATAGGTGTTGTTACCCACATCATAAATTTGGGAAAGATCCTGGGATAGACTTTGATCAAGATTTCCGTCGCAGAGGTTCAGCTTACTGCCTTGGGTATAAATGGAATCTAAAAGCTCCCCAGAATTATGGTTTTTGATCGCTGGTTTCGCTAAAGGGTCTTCTTTCGGCAAGGAAAGTGATGAGGGTTCCTCTTCGGGTAAGGGCAGTGAGGATAGATCTTCATTGGGTAATGGGGTCATCTTGCCGCCCTTCACCATCGGCTCATCAGTAAAAACTTCCGTTGAACTATTTCCCTGGTTCGATGCACCATCAGTACCGCGATCGCCCTCTTTTTCCTTGGAGGAACATCCTGGTAATAACAACCCACAGGCCAAGACGATCGCGAAAAGTTGATGTAAGTTAACCATCAAGGAAGCTCCCCAGGGGCATTACTTTTTATTTATTGGATGTTATTTATATTTAGTCTAGATTTAGTCTAGCCCGGTTAGGAAACTGCGATCGAGGGGATTAGGGAAAAAGGACGCTCCTTGGACTAGTGGGATCCCCAACCAAGAAACTTCATACCTATTAATACAGAAAATAGTTTTCATCAAAGATCGCTTTAGTCATAGGTTGATCTACTAATAAACCTTCTCCCCCTAGCTCTAGTAACGGTTCCCCCTCAATGGAAATCCAAATATGGGCGGATTCATCAAAACTACTAAGGGTATAGATTAGCTGGCCTAGGCGAGCAGTCATGGAAGTAGTGCCACCACCAGACCCAAATTCTGGGGATAGGTCAATATAAATATTTTGCCCTTCAATCCTTAAACTATTGAGTTTAGTGGTTTGGGGAATCGCGCTGGGTTGATTATCGGAATCCGCAAACAATTTAGCGATCGCGCCCGTTAATAGACTTTCATCGTCGGCGGTAGCATCAACGGTCATAGGGGCCGGGTCAAACCCCAATTCTTCCCCTTCTTTGGTTAACCAATAAAGCTGGATCGGCTTAGTTTCTGGCACTTGATAGTTGCTGCCATCATCAATTTTAATGAGGGGCAACTGCCAAGAAAAAATAATGTCTTGGCCAGAAACGAGGGCCTGGATCCCGACTCTGGTGGTATGGATTAATAGCAACACCACCGTCGTTGTTGCTCCAATGACGATGGACTTAGTAAAAGTAGTTTTTTTGAAAAAACCTTGCATCGGTGGTAGTTAATCTTAAAAAGAGATTAATGGTTATGGGGGTAAAACAAATTGGCATTGACGGGAAATTTTAGTAGTGATTCAACTCCAAACCATAGCTTTACTTACCTAAAAAAAAACGACCTATTCAGTAAGCTACTGGTTTCCCAAGGATATACAGTTTAACAGGAAACTTTTGGGACTGACAGATTTAGAACGGCTCTAATCCGCTGCGATAGCACAGGGAAAAATTAGAACTACAGATCCTAATGCCTAGGGCTGGGCAAAGTCAAAGCTCGACCATAGAAATGAATAAGAATCTAAATCTAATCAAAAAATTAATCAAAATAATCAAATTAATCAAAATTTAATCTATCTAACTAATTTATGATGTCACTTTTATGATGTCACTCTGTCTGTCTCTAGTGTACATAGCCAGAAAGGGAACTGAAATTTAAGCAACAAAATTATTTAATATTTGCTTTTACGTTACAAAATGTAAATAAAATCTTCGTTACCTTAGCTCCAAATACAAACATTTTAGCCATCAAGCCTATGAAACTTGCTGAATTATTAACTGGGTTATTAAGTCTGGAATCCGTCAATCCCCATCCAGCCCTAGAACAAATGGTGATGGGGTTAAGTACTAATTCCCAAACCGTTAAGCCTGGGGACGTATTCATTGGAATGCCTGGGACTAAGGTGGATGGGGGAATTTATTGGCCCCAAGCGATCGCGAATGGTGCGATCGCCGCCATTGTCTCCCCTAGGGCTTTAGGGGCAGCAACGAACCAAGATGGCCAAGCATTGGTGATGGTGAGCGAAGATCTAAAAACCTTTTGTGGGGCGATCGCTGCCAAATTTTTTAACTATCCTGGGAATAAGCTCACCATGGTAGGAATTACGGGCACCAACGGCAAAACCACCAGTAGTTTATTGGTGGAATATTTTTTACAACAACAACAACAGCCAGTGGCCCTGATGGGGACGATTATGACCCGTTGGCCAGGATTCACTGAAACCGCTAGCCACACCACGCCTTTTCCAGTGGATTTACAATCCTTACTTGCCCAGGCCGTACAAGCCGGGGTAACCCATGGAGTAATGGAGGTCAGTTCCCACGCCTTGGATCAACAACGGGTGGATGGTTGTCTGTACGATGTGGCAATTTTTACGAACCTAACCCAGGATCACCTGGATTACCACAAGGATATGGAGGACTATTTTCAGGCTAAATCCCTACTGTTCACCAAATACTTACGAGGTAAGGCGGTTATCAATTTAGATGATCCCTACGGTCAAAGATTAATTGCCTCATTACCCCCAGCTCAGGTGTGGAGCTATAGCGTCAGTGATCCGAAGGCTGATTTTTATACTTCGGCTATTACCTATGGTGCCCAGGGGGTGAAGGGCAAACTACACCATGGGGGCAAGAGCTATGATTTCGAATCCCCCTTAGTGGGAGCGTTTAATATTGCCAATGTGCTCGGCACGATCGCGGCAGGCATTGAGCTAGGGTTAACCATAGAAACGTTATTAAGGGCATTAGTGCAATTTCCTGGGGTTTCCGGGCGGATGGAACGGGTTGAAGCCATTCCCGATCAAGACTTCACTGTGATTGTGGATTATGCCCATACCCCCGATAGTTTAGACAATTTACTCAAAGCGGCCCGGCCATTTATTGAGGGTCAATTAATCTGTGTCTTTGGCTGCGGTGGCGATCGCGATCGAACGAAACGTCCCTTGATGGGGGCCATTGCGGCGGAACTGGCGGATCACGCGATCGTCACGTCCGATAACCCCCGTACCGAAGATCCCGAATTAATCTTGCAAGATGTCTTAGCAGGCATTGATCCTAGTACCAATCCTTTGGTGGTCTGCGATCGGGCCGAAGCAATCTACACCGCGATCGCCATGGCCAAACCAGGGGATGGTATTGTCATTGCCGGTAAGGGCCATGAAGATTACCAAATCATCGGGACTGAAAAAATCCATTTTGACGATCGCGAACAAGCCCGTAAGTATATTGCACAAAAACTAGCATCGGTTTCCCCCTAGGATCTGGAGTAACAAAATATTACATTTCGTTTCTAAACGTATGCAGAGTCATGGGCTACGGTGGTAGCATTGCCCTTAAAATACACTATTTATATTAGAATCACAGCCAAAATAAAACTATGGTAGAAGCTCTTAAAGGAAAAACCCCCGAATGGGGTGGTAGTACAGGTGGTTTACTTTCCGCTGCTGACCGGGAAGAAAAATATGCCATCACTTGGACTAGCACTACTGAGCAAATTTTTGAATTACCCACTGGTGGTGCTGCTTCCATGCACGAAGGGGCTAACCTACTTTACCTAGCTCGTAAAGAACAATGCCTAGCCTTAGGTACTCAACTACGTAGCTCCTTCAAACCAAAGATTACGGATTACAAAATTTACCGTGTTCTTCCCAGTGGTGAAACTACCCTGCTCCACCCTGCTGATGGCGTTTTCCCTGAAAAAGTAAATGAAGGTCGTCCCTTCTCTAACACCGTATCCCGTAATATCGGTGCTAACCCAGAGCCTGCAACCCTTAAGTTCTCTGGCACTGCTCCCTACGATGCTTAATTTTTAAATCTTATCAACTTAAAAATTAATCATTCTCATTATATAGATTAACTTCGAACCTTCCTCGGCATTACTGGGAAGGTTTTTTACTGCCTGGTTAAGGAACTATGGCCCTATCGGTAAAAGAGGAGTGCTAAAACCGTAAGCATATTTAGACCTAAGATATCGTCTTTTTGAATTTTGAATAATTATGGGAAATAAATAGATCTAAAAGCATTGCATCACAACAAATAGCCATCCATACTAAATTAACGATGATAGGACTTACGCAAAAATTTCCATTCTGTCCTGGAAACCATGATGTTTGGGGACGTTTGGGGACAATCATTCAAGCAAGTCCCCCGAATTTGGGGATTTAGGGGCTTTTGCGTAAGTACTATTATGATTGATTACTTAGAGGTAGCTTGTCCCCCTCTAAGGTCATCCATTAGGATTAAAAGGTTGATCCTGAGCCAGGTTCAGAAAATTTAGTTTTAAGCTGAAATCCTTAGCTAAGTAGAGTTTCAGGTTTAAATGATGACAGATCCTATTTAAAAACCCGCCCTTACCCTTACTTACGGGAACGTTTTTTTCTTAAGTTTAATAGGGATGATACTGAAAAACTTTACCCCTAGGAGTATTCTCTTCCCTTATTTTTCTGCGGGCTTGGGCTGCTTCAATGCCCATATCTAAACTAGATTTTTCCCGTTTTTTGGTAGTTAATTCTAATTTTTCCTCACTAAGCCACCAATCTTCAAATTGCATTAGCCCCAAAACCACCACCAAGGTAATCAGTAAGCTAGCTAGCAAATTAAATCCCAACAAAGCCATCACCCCCAAAACGTGAGGGCAATTTTACCGATGAGCCAAGAATAGGGTTTAGTTTCTTTCACCAGTAATAATATAGGCAACCCGTTGACCAATATTAGTGGCATGATCCGCCATGCGTTCCATATCCCGAATCACAAGGGCCAGTAAAAGAATTGGTTCTGCAATTTCTATATTGCGCTGTTGGGATAGTAATTCATATACGCGATCGTATACATCATCCACAATATCATCTAGAACTTTGACTTTTTGGCCCGTTTTGTCGTCTAAATCAGCCAAGGATTCCAGACTGGTGGCCACCATTAATTGGGTTTGAATAAACATAACCTCAATATCCGGCATACAAGGATGGGTTGGATAGATAAATAGCTTAGTCGCTTTTTCTGCTAAATCTTCAGCGTAGTCACCGATGCGTTCTAGATCCCTCACTAACTGCATCACTGCACTTAAAAACCTTAAATCTTGGGCTACCGGGGCTTGGAGGGCCATCACTTTGGTGCATTCCACTTCGATCGCTTTGTAATACTGATCAATTTCTTTATCTAGTTGATTGATCAACGGTAGTACGGCTAAATCCCGCTTAAATAGAGAACGATGGGCCATGCGACAGGAATCTTCCACTAACGCCCCCATGCGCAAAACATCCTGTTGAAGATTCCTAACGGATTTTTTAAATACCGTTCTTTCTACATATTGTTTATCTTGG